>JAHJDR010000360.1 GCA_018812345.1 bacterium
AGATTATTTTCCCTTACCTAAAAAATCTTTAATTGATGTTAATATGCCTTCTCTGTTTTCAATTTGGCTCATGATAATCGTTTCATCCCTTTCACCAAACTTTTCTTTGAGATCTTTTAAAAATTGACCGCTTCCAAATTCACTTTCCACCTGACCATAGCAAAATACATTAGCGATTTTCGAATAGTACTCATCAATTAACTTTACACATTCTTGCGTATCATTTGCCGACCAGTTATCTCCATCAGAAAAATGAAAAGGATAAATATTCCACTGCATAGGATCATAATCCTCATCAATAATCTTCTGACACAGCTTATAAGCAGATGAAATAATCGTTCCCCCTGATTCACGTGTGTGATAAAACGTATTTTCATCAACTTCTCGAGCCACAGCATCATGAATAATGTAGCGTGTTTCAATGCCTTTGTATTGTCTACGTAACCACGCATCGATCCAGAAAGATTCTAAACGCACAATTTCTTTTTGTTCATTCCCCATAGAACCGGAAACGTCCATCATGTAGATAATGACAGCCTTATAATGCGGTAGTTTTTCTTGCTTGTATGTACGATAACGTCTGTCATCTTTATAAGGAATGATTTTTGGGTCTTTAGGATTATATTCGCCTGTAAAAATTTGGCGTTTCAATGCTTGCTTGTAGGTTCTTTTATTATGTCTGAGTGATTCAGGACCCGAACGATGAATACCACGGTATACATTTTTTATGGCCTCAAATTTGGCATTATCTTTTGGTTGAATGTTGGGTAACTCTAATTCTTCTCCTAGCATATCAACAAGTTCTTCCAAACTGACATCAACTTCTAGTACATGTTGTCCCGCCTGATTACCCGCTTGTCCTTGTCCATCTTGATCGCCTTGATCAAGGGAATCACCAACATCACCCTCACCTTGCCCAACACCATCTTGTTGTTTGTCTGTAAACCGAAAGCGCGGGATATCAATACGTGGAATGGGAATGCTAACAAACTTTTTACCTTGTTTTCCAATTAGTTCACCAGAAGAAACAAATTTTCCCAATTCTTGTTTTATCTTACCCCGAACGATTTTCTTAAATCGTGCTAGATCTTGTTCAATTTTGAGTGCCATTATCGGTTATCGGTTATCGGTTTTCGGTTATCGGTACTCAAACCAATAATCGATAACCGATAACCTAAAAGTAAAATATTATTTTTTACTATCTCTATCTTTAATATCGCCACGCGCGAAAATAGATGCCACGAAATTGAGAACATCAGTGGCGCTTTCATCATTATAACCGTAGTTTTTAATGAGACGAGCTTTAACCACATCAATTTTTTCTTGCGTGTCATCATCTATAGTAGCGGTAACCAGAGAACTAAGCTTAATAGAATCTTTTTGATCTTCAAAAAGCTTGAGCTCAAGCGCTTTATGCAAACGCTCATTTGTTTTGTAATCAAACTTTTTGTTATCAATAGCTAACGCACCAATGTAATTCATGATCTCGCGTCTGAAATCATCTTTTCGCGATTCAGGAATATCAATTTTTTCTTCAATACTGCGCATGAGTCTTTCGTCAGGTGATTCATCCTGACCAGTGTATTTATTACGCACTTTCTCTTTTTGCGTATAAGCCTTCACATTATCAATATAGTTACCACACAAACGCGAAATAGCGTCTTCATCTGCAGTAATGGCACGTTGCACTTCATTCTTTACGATGTCTTCATATTCTTCTTTTACAATCGTAAACATTTCACGAAAACGTTTTTTCTCTTCTTCATTACCTAACAATGAATGGTGTTTTAAGCCACTTTCCAATTCGTTGAGTAACATGAAAGGATTGATAGATGTTGAATTACCACTCACAAGCACGTTTGACATTTTGTCTTGAACGTAGCGAGGTGACACACCATCCATACCCTCACGAATAGCTTCTTTTCTAAGTTCTTTTACATTGTCTTCCGTAAACCCTGGCATTGTCTTACCATCATACAGTTTTAATTTTTGCATGAGCGTAAGGTTTGCTTTTTTGGGTTCCTCTAAACGTGTGAGAATGGACCACATAGCAGCCACTTCTATTGTGTGAGGAGCAATGTGCTTGCCTTTAATCTTCTTATTCGAAAAATCTTTTTCATAGATTTTAATTTCTTCAGAAACTCGTGTGATGTAAGGAATATCTATTTTAATTGTTCTATCACGCAGAGCTTCCATGTATTCATTGTTTTGAAGTTTGCGATATTCTGGTTCATTTGTATGGCCAATAATCACTTCATCAATATCTGTTTGTGCAAATTTCTTGGGTTTAATTTTATGTTCTTGAGACGCTCCCAATAAATCATACAAAAAGGCCACATCGAGTTTTAGTATTTCGACAAATTCAATCATACCACGATTGGCAATATTGAATTCACCATCAAAGTTAAACGCACGAGGATCGGATTCAGAACCATATTCTGCAATTTTACGGTAATTGATATCACCTGTGAGCTCTGTAGAATCTTGGTTTTTCTCATCTTTTGGTTGAAATGTACCAATACCAATTCTATCTTTCTCTGATAAAACAAGACGATAGACTTCGATATGGTTCATCACTTGTGTCCAGTCTCCTTCATACAAGTTAAATAACTCATTATAAATAAAACGACTGATCGGCGATAAATCACCTTCTAATACAATACGATCTTGCTCTGATAATTTCTTGTTTGCTTCACCAAGTAAATGCTCACGCGCTTTTTGAGGAATGAGATAAAGAGGTTCACCATGAATAGGATCATCTATAATATCGGCACTACCAAAAATACGATTGAGTTCTTCATTATTGGGATCAAGTTTTTTCCAACGAAAACTATATACAGCACCATCAGCTTGCCTGGAATAATGTTCCAAACCTTTTTTAAATAAGCGCACAATAGTAGATTTAGCAGCACCTACAGGACCATGGAGAAGAATCACACGCTTTTCCGATCCATAACGAAGAGCAGCGGCCTTAAAAACATTCACCAATTTCATGAGATGAATATCAGAACCAAAAACCGCGTCTTCACCATCTTCAAAAGGATCATCAAAAAATTTAAATTTTGTAATGGTCTTCTTATACTCTGTATAATCTTCAGTTCCATAAGACATAATCATGTCGTAAATACGCTGAAAAGATGAACGGGCCACATGAGGATTGTCTTGAAAGAGTTTTAAATAGTCTCCAAAAGTTCCCTTCCAATTCAATTCTTTAAAATGTTTAATTTCCTCCGACGTATTAATCAGACTAAGTAAATCGTTAGGTAAAGTCATTCGGTTCTCCTTGATTAGTGGCTTTACAGGGAGCTGCCCCCTGAGGAACCAGTTATTTGTTTAATAAAATCAATTAGATGTCGTTACAAAGGAGTGATCTCAAAGTTGTCAATGGACACGTTATTCTATACACTTATTCTAACATGCAAATTCTTGTTATTTCAAATGTTCTTTATCTTTTGTTTGCAATGTATAACGTATCACAGATCTGACAAGCTTATTTCTGTTAGCCTTGCCAAATAAAAGTTTTAAATCATTATATAAAGTATCATCATTTATGAGGGCGCCAAAGGTGCCTTTTCCCACATTAATCTTATGAGTCACATTAGCGACATCAACACTGACCTTTTCAAAATTTGATAAAATACGATTCAGCGAAGCGATTGTTTCACGATGTTGATCATCATAAATCAATTCGTGTGCCAGCCCCTCGCCATCAATAACTTCATCCATTATGGTATTAACATTACTAACAAGTTTATTCGTGTTTTGAATAAAACCTGATGAATTATCGAGAAAGTTTTTGGCTTTATGAATCAACTCGCTACTCTCAAAGACAAGTTGATTAAACCCTGCAGGATCAATCACCTCGGCAATTACACCACCATCTTCCAGCGGGGTTCCCTCCTGGGAACCAACAGTGAGTAAAATCATGCGATCACCCAGCAAACCCTGCGTTTGAATACTGGCAATAGAATCTGAACGAATGCGGTCCTCATAGCGATGGTCAATTTTCATGACCGCTTTGACTTTGACAATAAGCTTTTTTTCTTTTTGAGCAGCCCCTAAACGATCCCCTTCTTTTTCGGGAAGAGCTCCCTCTGCAACCCCTTGTTCAACACGATCTTCAAAAGAAATTGACTCAATAAAACCAACATTAATACCGGCCAAATGAACAGGAGCACCAACACGCAAACCACTGACTTGGTCAAAATAACACACAAGACGGTAGTAGCGTTGCAACACGCTTTGCTTTGAGCCTAGAAAAAAAATGGCCATCATGAATAAAAGGATACCAATGGCTACAAAGGCTCCAACTTGGACTTGAAATTGTTCTTTTTGTACTCTCATAATTGTCTTCTAATAAGACTTAACATCTTAAAATGTTTATTACTATTGATCAATCATTTTCGTGGTCCGCTGTCCGTGGTCCGTGTTACGGGAACCGGACAACGGTCAACGGTAACCGAATTTATTCTGCACCGATCTCACCATGAATAAATTGTTTTACTAATGGGTGAGTCGCTTTTTTAAACTCACTTAAGGTGCCAATAAAACCAAATGTCCGTTCATGCAAGAGAGCCACACGATCTGCCACGCGGTAAATACTAGCCATATCGTGTGAAACAACAATTGATGTCACTTTATACTTTTCTTGTAATAAACGCACACGCTCATCCACACGACGTACATTGGCGGGGTCCAAACCTGTTGTAGGCTCATCATACACAATCACTTCTGGGTTAGCCGCAATGGCTCGTGCTAAGCCCACCCGTTTCCTCATCCCTCCTGATAAATCAGCTGGAAAAAGAGATGCTGTATCACTCAATCCAACAACAGCAAGTTTTTCACAAACCATAGTGGCAATATCATCTTCAGAGTAGCCACCAAGTTCTCGAATGGGATAGGCAACATTATCGTACACGCACATAGAATCAAAAAGAGCAGCACTTTGAAAAACCATACCAATCTTAATACGCATTTTATTGAGTTCACGCTCATTTAGAGCTGTCACTTCTTGACCCAAAAAAAATATTTTTCCCTCATCAACAGGCATAAGCCCCATGAGCAACTTCAGGGCAACACTTTTTCCTGTTCCCGACCCACCGACAATACAAAATGTTTCACCCGGAAACACTTCAAAGCTAATATCTTGAAGTATATTTTTTCCATCAAAGGATTTGGAAACACTTTCAAATTTTATAATCGCTTCGGTCATAACTAACCCCTCCCCTCCTTTGTAAGGAGGGGATTAAGGGGAGGTAGATAAATGTTAAAAAAGTAAAAACAATTTTGTCAGAAAGAAATCTGATATAAATATTACAATAGAACAAATCACGACTGTTTTGGTGGTGGCATCACCCACGCCTTTAGTCCCTTTTGTTGTGTTCAAACCCTGATAACAGGCAATGGCACCAATAAAAAAACCAAAAAAGATGGTTTTCCCCACACCACTTAAAAAGTCATACACTTGAACAGTAGATTTGATCTGATCAAAATAAAATCGAGATGTAATACCTGCTTCTGACATGGTTACAATCATACCACCCACAATACCAATACAAATCGACATCACTGTCAGAATGGGCGTCACAACCATGGTCACTAAAATACGTGGCACAACAAGTTTGGCTATGGGGCTCCCGCCCATGGCGCGAATCGCTAAGATTTGTTCGGAAACTTCCATGGAACCAATTTCAGCCGCAATACCAGACCCCACACGTGACGCCATCATGAGTGCTGTTAATACAGGGCCCAATTCTCGCGTAATGGCCACACCAACAATTTGTCCCGTGTACAACTCGAGTCCAAAACGCTTGAGACCCACAATAAGCTGTAAGGCCATGACCATGCCCGTAAAAATAGCAACAAGACTTGTTAATGTGAATGATTTTACACCAATTTCATAGGCCTGTTTGATGATATACCGAAAATCGAGTGGGTAAACAAAAAGAACCTGAAAATTCCGCACGCCTAACAAGGCAACACCACCCATGTAGTCAACAAAATCCCAAATAACAGCACCCCATCGTTGCAAAATCTTTTGGATAGACTCTTGTACCGTAAGCTCTTGAGGTTCTTCGTTCTTATGTTTCTTCTTATCTGTCATAGAATTTTGGGACCCTTAATAAAGCGAAATTCTTTAATCATGTTTTTAAAATCATCATAATAGCCCATTTGATCTGGCAGTGTGACATAAAGGAAATCAAAAACACAGGTATTCATTTTAAAAACATAGGCACTAATAAAAATGTCTCTCCCATCAACAGAACCATAGCCTTCCGTTAATAAAGCGGCACGCCCCGCTGCTGTGAAATCATAACGAGCCTTATCTTGAAAATTATTGATGCCGCGAAATAAATCTTCTGTGAGGTTTCGTAAGGAGGCGTCACCTGCAGCATCCCGACACCAGGAATCTATTGTAATTGTCGAAAAGTCATGTTGGTTTGCAAATAATACAGCCCTATAAGCAATCTTTTCTTGTTTCCAATACGTGGGTAGCTTGCCTACGTAAAAAGAACCACCTTGTGTTCTGACAACACCTTTGGAATAGCCCAAAACGCTTCCTTCCTTTTGAAGACCTCCAAAACAGCTGGTCAAAAAAATAGTACTGAGGACAATAATAATCGAAATTTTATTCATACGCTCTACAGTAAGAAACCTTTTTACGCACTATGAGGTAATTTAGGTTTAATATTTTGCAGGTTATTGGTTTAGTTATATTTTTTTCATCTTGCAAGGGTTAATCTACGGTTCTTGCGAACCGTGGTTTATGTTCAGGTTTCTGGTTCAAGAAAAAACGCTTCGCGTGGTTCAGGTATCAGGTTCACGTTCAGGTTCAGGGGTTATTTAACTGAACTTGGACTGATATTTCCAAACTTTACTTTTTCTATATTATCGATCATACGCATCTCACTATGGAAAAAGAACATATCAAAATTTTACAAACTGGTCATTATGAGCTCATGCAAAAAATCGACCTCAAAGCCTTTAGAGAGCATAATCGTCAAAAACCCAAAGGCCTTGTTGACAAGCTCATGACAGAGCACGATGCGGTCAAAAAATACATTAATGACGGTGATTATATTGCCACCGAACTCTATGGTACTGTTCGTTGCCCCATGTCACTGGTTCGTGAAGTCATTAGACAAGGGTATAAAAACCTGCGGATGGCAGGCCAAGGCGTTTTGGAAATGGACATGTTGGCTGCTGCCAGATGTTTTACCCAGCTTGACTGGACTTACATTGGTTTGGAAGTTTACGGTGTCTCCCAAAACTTAAGACGTGCCGTGGAAAGCGGCCATGTGACAAAAGTTGTGGAATGGTCGAATGCCGCTATTGCGTGGCGCTTTAAAGCCGCTGCCATGGGAATTCCCTTTTTACCCATTAGTGCGATGCTTGGCACAGACACTATGAAATACTCCTCTGCCAAAGTTATTGAATGCCCTTTTACAGGGCAGTCTCTCTGTGTCGTTCCCGCTCTTGTGCTTGACTGTGGCCTCATTCATGTGAACCGTGCTGATAAATACGGTAACTGTCAAATTGATGGTGTGAGTGGTTTTGCCATGGAAATGGCGCGAGCTTCAAAGAACCTCATCATCAGTGCGGAAGAAATTGTGGATACAGAAGAAATTCGCGCTCATCCTGATCGCACTATTATTCCTTACTATGTCGTTGATGCTGTTGTGCACGCTCCCTATGGTTCACATCCGGGCGAAATGTCTGGCATGTATGAACGTGACGAAGAACATATTAAGAATTATTTTGGAATTTCTGGTGATGAAGAGAAAGTTAAAAATTATCTCAATGAATGGGTGTATCGCATCGATAATCATGAGGATTATGTAAAGCAGGTTGGGGAAGCTAGATTGAACCAATTGAGGCTTAAGGCTTAAGGCGCAAGGCTTAGGGCTAACGAAAAGGAAATATTATGACAACTGATTACAAACCAAATGAATTACTAATTTGTCTCGCATCGCGCCTTATGCAAGATAATACTACTGCCTTTATTGGTACGGGCATTCCTATGCTAGCAGCCTCTCTGGCGCAAAAAGTGCATGCCCCTAATCTCATCACTATTTTTGAATTTGGTGGCACAGGCGCTATATTAGAAAAACTCCCTTTAGCCGTCGGTGATATGCGTACTTACAATCGCGCCCTGCATGCTGGTGGTATTTGTGACATTATGGAATCAGCGCAACGTGGTTTTGTGGAATATGGTTTTTTAGGTGGTGCGCAAATAGATTGTTATGGCAACTTAAATTCTACTGTGATTGGCAATCAAGAAAAACCCAAAGTGCGTCTCCCTGGTTCTGGTGGTGGCAATGATGTGGGCAGTCTTTGTTGGCGCACCATTATGATCATGCCCCATGATACAAAACGTTTTGTAGAAAATGTCGATTTTATCACAACACCAGGTTTTCTCACAGGCCCAGGCTCTCGCGAAGAAGCAGGCCTTCCTGATAATACAGGTCCTTACCGTGTGGTCACAAGTTTGGGTGTTATGGATTTTGAAGAAAAATCAAAACGCATGCGCCTCATCTCTGTCAATCCTGGTGTGACTGTTGATGATGTGATTAAAAACACAGGCTTTGAACTACTCGTTGCTGACAACGTCACTGAAAACGATCCCCCATCAGCAAAAGAGCTCCGCATCTTGCGTGAAGAAGTTGATAAGGATAAGTTGTATATTTGATAATATTTCTAGTTAAGATTCAGACGCGTCTGACAGGTCAGAAATTCTTTATTGTCTGACATAGAGTGTTTGTGGTGCAACGGGAACCATGAGGCAAAGCCACATCTTACAGTGGCTCAATCTTATAAACCTTCTCTTCATCCCACCGCTCGCAGGTGCGTTGGATGGTCCAGAGATATGTGCCATCCCAATCTAAGGCCCAAGTACCTTCTGCTGGTGGGTAAAGTTCATCCGTTTTATCCCAGTCCTCATCATAACGTACTATTCCAATGCCACCCGTTGCCCAAAAACCATCACCTGTCCATACAAAAGGACCTTCCATATTAACACTATAAGAACTAAGATCAATTGTCTCTGCTGTCGTACCATCTTTATTGAGCTTATAAAGTGTGTTGCCATCACGTGAATGATAATAAAGATATGTGCCATCGTTTGTTAGGCCATTAGTACCCCCACTATCTTTATCCGGCACGTCAAAGGAAGAAATAATATCTATCTCATCACCATCAATAGAAAACTTATAAATTTTAAGTTCACTAAAATCATTGGTCCAAAAATGAGTCCCATCGTAAGTCAGACCGCGCGGATTAATGATGGTGTTGTTTTCATAACGCGTGGTTTCTTCTGTGTCCGGATCAATGCGCACAAAATCAGGATAGTCACCTGTTTGATTACTAAAACTAAAACGCCAAATATAATTGTTGGCATATGTGAGTGCCCAACCAAAACCCAAACCAGCGCCTATTGTATCAATAACTTTTCTCGTTGTATCTTCCGCATCATACACATACAAATACTCATCATCATCATCACCAGGAATGTAATCTAGTACATGATTTGTGATATCTTCATAGTCAAAATCAGGCACTGTGTATGGTGAATCAACATAGGTATTACCACTTTCTGTCATGGTAGAATCAGCCTCTGCAGCCACAGCACCTTCAGGTGTATCAATAAAAATATTATCTGTTACCATCATGGTTGAATCTGCTTGTGCTGTGATGGCTTCATCCAGGTAATCAAGAAAGTAATTATCTTCTACTGTAGAAGACGTTTTTTCTGTATGAATAGCGGCCCTACCCTCATAAAAATAATTATTCCGAATAATCACATCTTCGTTATATTGTTCTAAAGCAATTTCATGATAGCCATTACTGTAAAGCGTGTTGTATTCAATAAGCGGTGTTGATCGTTCTGCGTACAACCCTTCTGTGTTATTCCAGCGAATAATAGAGTAAGAAATAGTTGCTTCGGAATTCACCTGATTCACACCTAAAGTGGCAAATTCAACAATGGCATATTTTATAATTGTGTCTGTTGAATCTGAGATTTCAATCCCAGACCAATCGCCATTAATGGGTTCATCGGCATCAGAGGTAAACCATATTTGCTCTTCAGCTGTTCCTTCAGCAATGAGTGTCCCACCCATAACATATAAACCTGCTCTTTGGCTTGGATCTGTATAACCTCTGTAGTGATTAAATTTAACTACAGTTCCTGGACTAATAGTGAGTGTCACGTCTTCTGGCACAACAACACTTGCAGTTACGGTGATAGTGCCAGACCATGTTTCATCTGCTGTTAAGTCACCACTTTTTTCTGAGGTTGTGGTTTGTGTAGATGATGAAGAGCCACAAGAATAAGAGAAAACTAGTATGACTAAAAACAAATATTTATAAACTTTCATTTTTTATCTCCTTTAAAAACTCTATATCTTGTTGATCAACCATAGACTTTCGATTCTTAGCAGCCTTTTTCTTGAGCTTAATGAGATCATCAGTGGAAGCAACATCAAATACAAAAGATTGCACTTTGATTTTTTGAACATTATCATCGAAAGCTTCTATTGGCTCTGGAAAATCAAATAAAAAATCTATGCGCAATCCTGTTTTAGGATGAAGAAAATAAGCGCTTGCTGGTTTATCTATTTGCAAACGAGAAAAAGCTACATTTTTGTTACTAATAGATTGTATTATATCGCCCCTATCATTAACTTTTGAGGCCAATTCTAAGCCACTTTGATAAAGCACTTCAATTAGTCTTCTTTGTTCCCTGGACTCTTTTGAAATAATAAAATCAAAATCTCTAGTAATACGCCTAGACCCTAAAAAAACAAGAGCCATACCCCCAATCAAAATAGGCTTAAAACCTTCTTTTGTTAAATCATTAATAATCTTGCCAACAATATTAATAAATTGTGAATAATCAAACATAGATACCTGGCAGTTTATGATTTACGTTTTTTACTGAACGCACTTTGGGCAAAGGCGCAAGCACACAAACAGCTTCCCAGTACATGAAATTCTCTATGATACGTTTTGCAATACGCAGTGATTCAACGCGAGCTTCAGCGCCCAACTTTGCAATGTGTGCCTTGCGCCCTTTTGACAGTTTTTTTGCCCTGGCCTTTCCACCACGCCGGCCCAATTCTTTAGCGTATTTACTGATTGACATGATTATATTTTAGCTTACCGCTAAGCAAATTGCAACTTAAAAACCAAAAGGTGACGTTCCAAAAGGTGACGTTCCAAAAGGTGACGTTCCAAAAGGTGACGTTCCACTTTCGAACACAAAAGGTACCGTCTACTTTATATAAGTATTTATCCCGCTTACGGGAATTGGCACTCTTCTTAAATTTTTTAGCAACTTTTGTCGGCAGGAGGCTAAACAAACTGACTATACCTTTGCCACAAAACATGACCTTGGTGTAGGAGTTTAGTAATAAATCTTCTTCAATCTGCAATTAATAACGATTCAGTGTAGTAAAAATTGAACAATATGGGGGTCCCTGAAATTGCTCTGGAGTAGCCTGGCACCTTGCAAAAGGTGACGTTCCCTTCGACTTGCTCAGGGCAAGCGACTATAAAATGTGGCCACACATTTTTTCACCCCACCCTACCCAAGCTCACTTGTGTCAATTGTTGCTGACGTTTATAGGCCATGCGTTGTAAGTAGATGCGGATGGCTGGATAGTCGTTCATGATTCTGGTCAAAGCAGCTGCAGGCAAACGCAAGACCGTCACATCACTCGTGGCTCTCACATTCGCTGTGCGTGGAGGTTGTCTGAGAAGTGACATTTCACCCACCACAGCACCAGATTCTAAATCAATGGTGGCCTCACTATCATGAAACCATACTTGTGCATTCCCATTCACAATCACAAAAGCATCTTTATCAGTATAATCACCTTCCATAATAAAATTACTTCCTGCTTTCACAGTTTCTTGTTTGGCAATTTGTAAAAGCGGCGTTAAAATCTGGTTGGGAATGTTAGGAAATGCTTTCACAATAGCACTGTAATGAGAACTTCTGAGTTCCCGCACACGTCTCAATGCTATCATGTGGTTTCGATAAGAGTTTTGATCAGAGCTCTCTGCAAAGATTTCTGCCAAGAGTGTTGCTGAAAATGACAGCACAACTGAAGGCATGGATGCCTTAATTGTAGCATTACGCGCTTCATCTAGAAGAGCTGCTTCGCCCACCAAACCAAAAGGGAGCGATGTAATACGTTGGCCACCTGAAAATACATCAAAACCACCTGAAATGATGAGATGCACTTGACCGTTTGATGGCTGCCCTTCAATCATCAATAAATCATTTCTATTAATATCTGTTCTTAATCTAGCCTCTTGAGCCAGTCTTAACTTTTGAGACTCAGAAAGTCTGGCAAGAATTGGGGACCACTCAATAAACTTTAAATTAATGTGTTCATCATTTTCCCTTGGAAAATGACTGTCTAAAGATATAAACCCTCTGTGACCAGGTTGCCATTTAGGCACACCAGCCTGCTTGGCACTCGCTTCGCTTACATGATAAAAACGAACACGATCAAGAACCTCGCTTAAGGCCACACCTTTTCTCTTAGCAAAATCAGTTAACCACGCAAGTGTGGCTGAAGGATCCGTATGCAAACCTTTCATGCCAGCTTCGATTAATAGTGCAGGTGGGTTTTCTTGATCCCACGTTGATTCGAGCAAATATTGATAGCGCAAAATTTCAGCAATACGCGCTGGATGCATGTCAGGGAATTTTGCTTCTAAATCAGCTTTGTTCGCCATTGTATCGCCAGAAAAGTACATGGCCAGCTCACCCTCTTCTTCGCTTGGGGCTGTCCACAGACCAAAGCCAATAGCGGCAACAGAGTGGCAGGTATAATGGGGTCTCAGCCACATGCCGCGAACTTCTGTAAACTGGCGAGGGTTAATTTTAACAAAATTAAACTGTGTGAGTCCTTCAGGTTGTCCATTCAAGGCAATACTAGCAAAGTAGGCTTTTTGATATATGTTATACAACGTTCTTGTTGCGTAGAAATTGAGTTTAGGTACTAAGCGCATGAGTTTCATAACAGCATCTGTTAAATGATCTGTATGATCATGCGTGATCAGAACACCTTCAATGGCATTCAAGGGAATACCGTTTTGTAAAAAATAAGCAATGGTTTCTGAAGGCGGGTCAATGAGCGTGACTTTGCCATCTTTCCACAACATAAAGCCACTCGTACCTTCACCAGAAAAATAATCTGACGTTGTTATGGGCCAAACACCTGCTTTACCGTCAATAAGAACACTGTGTTTTACTTCTTGAAATACGGAATCGTACATCACGTTTTTATCAAATTCCACATGATCTGAAGGCAGGGCAAACTCTTCTTTTGTTAAATCAATTGTGGCCAGAACCCGACCATTATCTATGATTTGATAACACATAAACCCTGTTTTTTGCACAACAACAGACGCATCACCAATGAATGTTGTTTTCAAATCAGATAAACTTTTTATAGATACAAAATCATCATAAGCCTTCCCTTTAAAGACTTGTGTTTCCTTTCCTAGATCAGGAACACCTTGCTCACCTGAAACATGCTCGGCTATAACACTTGCTGTGAGTGCTGCGGGATTTTCTCCTTGATAGGCTTCTTTGAGAAAAGGCGCAATGCGATCTGCCATAGCCTGATTGGGCATGTAATAGTGAAACATGGCCTGCTCTTTTTGCAACATGGGAAAAAAGTAAAGATAGCGGAAAAAATCAGCTGGTAAAAAACGCGTGGTATCGGGCACGTAGTCTGGTTCAAAAATAATATGCGTGGGCAGATAATGTGGCAAATCTTCAAGACTCACTTGACCAGGAACACCCCCATTTTCAAAAAACATGTTTTTACCATCAAGGTGAGATCCCATGGGCACACCAATTTGAATCCAACCCTGTGACGTGTAAACCGCTACGCCACCACGGTCTAAAACTTTTACAAAACCAAACGGTTTACCAATAGGTCCCATACCATCAGCACCACCTGGTTTATTCACACTGCCAGGGCTTTGAGGAGGTGGAGGAGGCGTTGTTGGCGCTGCAAATAGTGCTGTGGGCTCATGTAAGTAACCAGGGAATGTTGGAGCATGCCTTTGTGCTGCCCTTTGCGTGAGTGTACTGGCCTGTTGATCAGCTTGGGCAACAAGTCGTGTCGCCATGTGGCCTGTCAATAAATCGGAGCTAGTATCACCTGATCTGGTAATAAGAGGAAAAGCAGGCATCATTGGCGCCATTGCTGTTGTGGGTAAAGTTGGTGTTACGGGAGTAATCATACATACCTCTTCTGTATAAAAAGGTACCGCGCCATAATTTCCTTTTATGTCATTTCCACTGTGGCACCTTTCGTTAAATTCCTAAACATATTATCGCGTTCTTACTCATAATGTTGTTTTACTCGTAAAGATACTGGACACATTTGTGCCCACTTGATTGAGAGTTAATTTCCACAGTTAGCATTTGTTTTTATAGGACTATTTCTAAGGAAAAAAAGAGGTAGGCATGATTTAGCCACTATTTTCGTGTCCTAGAGGACACGGCATTTTTATCTTAATTCGCAAAAAAATATAATAACATTTCATGTAGCAAAAATTGAACAATGTGGGGGTACCCCAAATTGCTCTGGAGTAGCCTGGCACCTTGAGGACCTAGGACCTTATTCCAATCCCTTCGCAAACCCTAGTAGATTACTTTCCACTATCTTCTCTCCTTTTTTGGCAAAGGCTATTTTAATACGAGTTTGGATAGCGTCAGATAGGCCCTCAATATTGAGCTCAGCCACAAGCGAACCTAATAAAATGATATTGGCAGCTCTTAGATTTGAAATTTCTTCACAAATTTTTGCGGTATCAATGAGTTTATTATTTTTAAAATCTTTTATCTGACCGTGAACCTCTTCTATATCAGGATATTCAATATTTTTCATGGGTGTCATGCTGGAAATAATACAACCCTCTTTTGCTAAGAAACTCACTTGGCGCAACGCCTCCATGGGTTCAGAGGCCACTATAAAATCAGCCGTTCCTAAAGCAATGATCGGAGAATGAATGGGGTCATCAGACACACGAACTTGAGACGTCACAGCACCACCCCGTTGTGCCATGCCATGAATCTCTGTTTGCTTCACATGCAAACCAACATCATTAGCCGCATTAATAAACAAAGATGCTACAGATAAAACACCTTGTCCCCCCACACCACAAAAAATAATATCTTTATTCACAACAAATCCTTTCAAATAACTTTTTCATTTTTCACTTTTCAATTTTCATTTTTCATTTTTTTCCCTAAGCAAGGCTAAGAGCTATTTTTGTATACACACACGACGCGCAACAATTACAGATGGTCCTGGATACTCGCACTCTTCTTTAATGACCTGAACATTTTCTTCATGATTTTTGGGAATCGGCTTAATCAAGCGTACATGCTTTTCATCAATGCCTGTTCCCAAAATAAAGGGTATGAATTGTTCTTCACTCATGATGCGTTCTTGCCCACCTGTCATAGCAATACGAGCATTATCTAAAATTATAACGGTGAAAGGGACCTTCTTTGATACGCCTTCTAGTAAAGGTGTGATACCTGAATGTTCAAAAGTTGAATCACCCAAAACAGCCACAGAATATTTCAGTCCATTCTCACCAGCAGCTTTTGCCATAGAAACAGAAGCTCCCATGCACACACAGGAATGAATCGCTTCATAAGGTGGGTAGGCCCCTAAGGTATAACAACCAATATCAGAAAATACGAGACGTTCTTGCTCATGACCTTTTAGAACGTCGTTTAAGGCATTATACGTATCCGCATGCGGACACCCTTTACATAATTGCGGAGGACGCCCTTTGACTAAAGATGATAATGGGTAAACGCCCTCCTCATTTATAGTCAAACCAAAACCTTTTCTCACGACATCTGGCGTAAGCTCTCCAGCCATAGGAAAAGTGCCATCATTTCTACCATGAATAGTTAGCGTTTTGCCTGTTTCATGAATCAACCGATAGAGTTGATTTTCTATTAGAGGATAACCTTCTTCAATCACATACAGTTCATCGACTGCATTAATCAGTTTTTTTATTTTCTCATCTGGAATGGGGTACGTGCACACACGCACATGCGATGCCTTTAGCTCTGAAAGACATTCTTTGAAATAGGGATAGGCTAAACCACCCACAACAACACCCTTTTGAGCACCTGGGACAATATTAATTTCATTCAGCTCATAAGTGTTGGCATAGACTTGCAGGTCTTTTTGTTTTTCTAATAAAGCCACGTATTGTGGTCTGGCATTACAAGGCAGTAGCGTCCAATTCTTGAAATCCGTTGGTAATGAAATGGACTTTTTGTCTTGTTTATTTTCTGAAAGAATAACCCCTGTCCGACTATGCGCCACACGCGTGGTCAATCTAATCATGACCGGTGTTTTAAACTGTTCAGACAGCTCAAAAGCCTGCATGGTCATATCATAGCATTCTTGAGAATCCACAGGCTCCAAACAAAGAATTTTAGCAAACTCACTGAAAAACCGACTATCTTGCTCATTTTGTGATGAGTGCATCGAGGGATCATCAGCCACACAAATCACAAGCCCACCACTGGTTCCGGTCATAGCCATGTTCATGAAAGGATCTGCTGCCACATTCAGCCCCACATGTTTCATGATAATAAGAGCGCGCTTCCCAATCATAGAAGCACCACACCCTTCTTCCATGGCTACTTTTTCATTAATCGACCAAGCACAAATAACATCTAAATCAGGATCATTTTTGACTTCCCGTTGAATGGTTTCCACAATCTCAGTGGAGGGTGTTCCCGGATAACTATAGGCCGCACTCATTCCTGAGTGAATTGCTGCCAAAGCAATGGCTTCATCGCCAAGTAACATTTGAGTGTTTTTCATAAGGGCTTTCTATCGGATTTTCCCATTTTATCAAACCCAAATTTTTAGTTGATCAAACCCCTTGTCTTTAATAACCCTCCATATGCTTAGCAGAAGATTTTTTTGCTAAGTTTTTGAATTTGAAGGAATTTCGTTAACCCCATGTTTGGGGAAGGAGTTTTTGTGGAAATTAAAAATAAAAAAGCTTTAGTTCTCGGTGGTGCTGGTCTCGTTGGTCGCGCCATATGTCGCCATCTCATTATGGAAGACATTGATAGCATCATCATTTGCTCGTTATTCAAACATGAGGCTGAAGAATTCAAAGAACAGCTGGGAAAAGAGTACCCACAAATTAATTTTCAAATAGAATGGGGTGATGTTTTTCTGCGTTGGGAACATAAAGATGTCAGCCGTGCAGATATACTAGGAAAACAAGAATACCGCGATGTCTTTCTCCATGATGTGCTCAATCCTCTCAATCGTAAAATACTAACAGAGTCTGCCTTCTACAATCTCTTAAACAAATATAAACCAGACATTGTGATTGATGCCATGAATACAGCGAGCATTCTCGCGTATCAAAATATTTTTGGCAGCTCTAAAGAAACATATGCTGCCATTCATAACATTGATGACAAAACACATGAAGTAGTGGAAAAACTTCTTTGCACACAATACATTCCCCAACTCATCAGACATGTACAAATCTTCCAGCAAGCCATGTTAGAAAATGAAACACGTGTTTATTTAAAAATTGGAACCTGCGGCACAGGCGGCATGGGATTAAACATCCCCTACACACATAGTGAAGATCGCCCATCACAAATGTTACTGGCTAAATCAGCCGTAGCGGGAGCTCATTCCTTACTACTCTTTCTCATGGCGCGCACACCTGGTGGCCCCATCATTAAAGAGCTTAAACCTGCTGCTGCCATTGCGTGGAAAAAAGTAGGTTATGGCCCTGTAAAGAAAAAAGGCAAACCCATTCTCATGGAAGATGTGCAACTCAATGATGCTCTTTCATTAGAAGGAAATCTTTCAAAAGAAATTCCACGAAACATCTCTTATTTAACACAAAATGATCAACCCAGAAATCTTGAAGCCCCTTACATTGATACGGGTGAAAACGGTTTATTTTCTCTTGGTGAATTTGAAACCCTCACAGACGAAGGTCAAATGGAATTCATCACACCAGAAGAAATTGCGCAAAACGCTATATGGGAAATAAAGGGTGGCAATACGGGCACTGATATTGTGGCTGCCTTAGATAACTCTGTGCTTGGCCCTACATACCGTGCGGGTTACATGCGACATGGTGCTATTAAATCATTGCGTGAGCTTGTGGAAAAAACAGGCACTGAATCTGTAGCCTTTGAACTATTAGGTCCTCCTCGTTTGTCAAAACTTTTGTATGAAGCCTTCCTGCTCAAAAGAGTTTTTAAAACATTTAATGGTGTTTTAGAAACATCACCGGAAAACATGACCCAGAATGTTGAATCCCTAGTAAAAAAAGATGAAGAGTTGAGATCTTCTATTGTCTCTATTGGCATTCCTATTCTCTTGTCGTCAAATCAACTGCTTCGTGGACAACGAATGGCTATTCCTGCTGATGTGCCTGGCGATCCAAAAGTTAAATTTGAAATTACTTCTGAGAACATTAATAATTGGGCCACTGATGGCTGGGTAGATCTACGTATAGAAAACATGAAAGCCTGGCAACAACGATTTGTGAAAATCCAGGACATGATCAATTCAATTCCTGAAGATGATTCCAGTTCAGGCTTTGCCAAAGGCGTTCATTATTGGAATGTTGAAAATGGGGACATTCCCATTTCTATTTCAAAACTAGCCAGCTGGATTTTTATCCATGAAGATCAGGGGAAACGAATGAAATAATTAGCGTGCGATCGTGCTATCGTGCTATCGTGCGATCGTTCTATCGTGCTAGCGTACGATTGAGCAATAATCCTTATGAAACTTATATTAGCTAGTAAATCGCCTCGCCGTCATCAGTTACTTAAGAAACTTCTTATTGATATAGACTATCCTGTTAAAGATTTTGAGATAATTGTACCTGATATTGATGAAACCAGTTTACCTGATGAAGAGCCAAAAGATTGCGCTGTACGCCTAGCCAAAGAAAAAGCCTTAAGCATCAATAACGATAGCACGATAGCACGACAGCACGACAGCACGCTCATAATAACAGCGGACACCATAGTTGTTCTCAATGGCAAAATCTACAGCAAACCAACAGACGAACAGGATGCTATTCGCATGTTAGAAGAACTCAACGGCAAAACCCACCAAGTCATCACAGGTTTTTGCCTTTTAAACTCTTCCATCGACCCATCGACCCATCGACCCCTCGACCCCATTCACGATTTCGACTCAAGCCTAGTAACTTTCCGAAATCTCAAAAAAGATGAAATAGAAGCGTTCGTAGCCACAAAAATCCCCATGGATAAAGCGGGTGCTTACGCTGTTCAAGAAGACACACATAAGTTCATTGAACAAATTGACGGTTCATACACAAATGTCATGGGTTTTCCCACAGAGAAAATAGCATCAATTCTTCAGTCCTTTATCTGAGCTCCAGCGCCCCTGCGACCCTGAGCTCCCAATCCCCCCAAGCCCCATTACTCACCAAATAATTCTTCTACCAAAAACTGTGTTTTAGCAGGGATTTTGTTTTTTGGATAATATTGACTGATAACATCAAAGACTTCTGTTGATGATTTTAAAGATAAATATTCTATTAAGAAAACAAGATCATCTTTATCATGAGAATCAAAACGAGCTGAAACTGCTTTCATAGCCAACATATACTTAGCGGTAGGCGCCCAAACACGCAAATTTGATAATTGCATAACCTCTTCTTTAGGTGGATCTACATGGAAAAAGCTTTTGGCAGCATCATTAATCCAATCAGCGTCAAGCCCATGAGCTTGAGCCACTTTTTTTGCAGCCAATCTAATTTCTTTAGTTGGTTCAAAAATTCCATCTACATCTTTAGTAGCATTTCTTGCTTGATAAACAAGACACATAACAGCACCACCACAAATACCTATTTCACCAATAACATCTTGTTTAACAAGCTCAGCATTCAAATCTTTAAAAAGTTTTTTTATTTGATCTACTTTGAGCATATCATGCCCTTTCTAAAAAGTTTTCTAAAACAAAAATATTTCTTTTTCTAAAATATACAGATGATTCTATTAGCGTCAGCGCTTTTAAGTTTTCCACTTCAGCAACAAAGTATGGATCACCAAGCGATTCTATACCATCACACCACCATGGTTTTGTTATAGCCAACTCAGCACATAGAGCTTCTACAGTAGACGCAAGTAACGCTTTTAACCTTTGAGGCAACTCATTACATGGTGGTTCAGAAATAAGAACAGGATCTTTGTTTTTTCTAAACTGATCAACAAAATCAAACAAAGGTATTTGCCATTTTTTATTTTTAGACAAAACAATCTCTCTTGAAACAATGGCAATAGAATTTTGCGGCAAAGAAAAAAACTGTGATACAAAATTATTAAATACACCCTTTGGGTAATTAATGGCCATAGCTATTTTAGATAATGTAGAAAGCTTAGGATCATGCCCCCCCACTTCAATAAGTTGTAAAGATTTGTAGGCAATCCCTGCCTTTTTTGCGAGTAATCTCTGTGACATTTTTAATCGTAATCTATTACAAACCACTGACTTCATACCTTTATTATATCTGACGTATTATATTACGTCAAATTATTATATTATGAATCATATTATGTAGTTATATAATTCAACAAGTGGTGGTATCTTTTAGAAATCGCGTCGGCTTGGTTTGGCTACACGTCCCATTGCCAAAATTTCGTTATTTTCGCGATCACGCAAGATGAAGAGAAAGGAATGATTGGCCACAAATTGGTTTTGGATTAAACTATCTGTGAGTCTGCGATCCATAGTTAAATCAACATGAGTTCTAGCCCCTGTTTCGTCCCAACCAAAAATAACATCATGATAAGCTGTATTAAAATGAAAGTTAGCTAAAGAGTCCCCATTTAGGCCAACAACATTATTCCCAACAGGACCTGTTAATTGTTCCATATTAGCCTGTTCAGAAAACACATCCCCAACACCCAAAGCTTTCATTGTGGGCAGCAAATCAAAAGACGATCTATTAAAATATTTAGGCATACCTACTTGGTGAAACCTTCTGCCCCCTTTAGCACGACTTTTTTCTAATCCTGAAAACCATTCAGCCAAGACGTGAGCGGAAAGTTTTTTTTCAATTGTTGGGAGTTTATTAACATCATCAGGTAAAACAACGACAAGCGATGCTTGCTGACCATCAAAATCGATCTCAATAATTTCAGCGCCACGACTCACATCTTCATAAAAAGGCATACTATGATTTTGAATATACATCATCGGTATGGGCGACAATTCTTGAGCCGCACCACCACTTGTAAAAAAAGCCCTGCGTGTTAAACCCAAATCAAAAGGGACCTGCCACTGTCCTGTAAAACAGCAAACAGAAACAAACAAAGCCCAAAGCTCGGGATTGGCCTGATACAACAAGCTCTGAACCTGCTCACCTGTATGTGCTGTAACCCAATTATTAACACCCCTCGTTGTCACTTCTGCATGCTGAGCAAAATCAACAACACGTGTTTGGGTGCCTAAAGACTGTCTAACCTGTTCTTGAAAAGATCTTCTCATCGGCAAAGCCTTATCAACCCACAATCCAGACGCGAGCTTTAACTGCAATCCAGAGAGTCTCCCTTGCCTCATAGCCGCAATATATGTTGAAAACACATCCTGATCTGCATCCATCCACATATGAGAATGCATAACGCGATCAATTTCTGTTCGCGTTTGTCCAGCAGATGCTTCGCGCAAAACAGCCATAGCATGTTGCACACCACTTGTAGCCACGGTTAGGTTACGATATGGCCCCTGCTGAAGAGCTACTTGCTGAAAAACATTAACAGCAAAAGGTGTTGTTAAGGAACCTGTTGTGAGCGCTTGTGAGTTCATAAATAGCCTGTACAAGGTCTCTCGGTTTTTTTCCTGATAAATTGCTTAAAGAGACGGAAAAATGGACACAAAAGTGTCCAAGCAATTTTTAGGGTTCTATAGTCAACCCCTACAAAAGCGACCTATCCTAAGCAAAGTTGAAAGGAATAACAAACTATTCAACAACCTTAAAAGTCACAATCTCTAGATGATAAAACGTGCCATCCCGCCCCTGAACAATCTCACCCTTTTCATTTGTAGTACTTTCTTGAACCTTGATAACTTTACCCCACACATGCACCTTTTTACCCTGATAATCCTCTAACAAAGGCACAGATAGCCAATAATCACCAAAGCTAGGTTGTTTTGTATTAGAAACTTCTGAAATAATTTGCACATTTTGATCGACATATTTTGCTAAATCATCTCCCACCTTGATTACAGGATACGTATCAAGATCTTTGGGAAGCATTTTTGATTTTGCTAAAACATCTGTCATAAAAGCACCCCATACAATTAAAACAACACTTAGTAATAGAATTCTTTTCATTCTTTAATCCTCGCATAAATAAAGGCATCATAAATTTTGTCATACTTTGTAATATTCTTTCTCAGACAACCCTCACAAGTAAAACCATTTTTTTCAAGCACGCGCTTAGATCCTTCATTGCCTTCATAAACAAGAGCTTCTAGCCGAACAATGTCTGGATAGATTTCAAAAATATACTCAACCATGCGCGCAACAACCTGAGTCACTATACCCTTACCCCAATAATCTTCACTAAGCCAGTAGCCCAATCCCATGGTTTGTGCATGAATATCACTACAAGGTAAAAGTCCAAAACCACCAATGAGTTCTGTTTCTGTCGCTATGGCAAAACGAATCTCCCCCCTTTTTGTTTTACATAGCTTCAACCAGTTAATGGCATCTTGTTTCGTATAGGGATGAGGAAATTTGTTGGTTAAAAATTGTGCGATTTTTTTATTATTGGCGATGCGCACCAGATCATCTTTATCAGAATCTTTAAACGGGCGAAGGTGATAGTTTCCTACTTTAATCATCATATTTTCTTATAAATACATCATGGAAAACCGTCAATAAATGTATCAATTGATTATTCTTGTTAACTAGTTTATTTTTATAAATATTTTTTGAGTCTTATTCTCTTTTTTACCGAAAGGATTTTTTATGAAAACTTTATTTAAAACCCTACTTCCACTTATCCTCGTGCTCTGCTTATCAACAAGTTGTGGTGGTTCCAGCTCAGACTCTGATGACATAAGCAATCTTACTTATTCTGAAACTGTTTCAGCGTTAACAACTGAAGGGCTCACCACCTACACAAAAGGAAAATCATTAGGTGATTCTCACTCGGCTATGGTTGGCAATGCACCAACATCAGAGGATGCAGAAGATTCTCAAGTAAAACTGACTTCTTTTATCGATGATTTTGAAACGTACACAAATCATTTAGCCACCATTGAAACATATTCAGACGCAACATTTAATCCAACCTCGTCATCACTCAATAATAGCCCCAGCTCTTCTTTATTTAAATATTCTGTGGGCTCTATTGGTATAGATGCCGGATCCAGTTTGCAGGAAGTTCATGAAACCTTATCAACAAAAAAGGCAGAATGTGATGAATTATACGATGCGATTCCTGGCCCAACTGATTCGGGTTACTCTGTCGCTAACTTTGATGCGGCAAAAGCCTTATATGATACTTGTTATAGTGAGCTTGTTTCCATGGCTGGTGAAGCCGGTTTAGAGCTCGTTGTGGTTCAGGGCGGAGGCTCTGTAACAGGAGGCGCCACAGCTGGTGCTGTTTTCTTGTATGTAGCAGGCGCTGGGGCCACTTTAGTCAGTGCCCCTGGAATTTTAGCCGTTGTCGTTGGTGGTGTTATAGGCAGTAAAGTGGCTTCAGCTATTTATAGTTTTTGTACGAGCAGCAGTGATGCTGAGCTGAGAACGAAATTTGTGAGTACGGGTAATTATTGTGCTGCTGCGTCAGCACAAGGAACAACTGATAGTCCCATGGCTATGAATATTACGGGTGGCACAGGTACATTAGAAATTTTTGTCGAAGGTTATGCCCCAATTGTTGTCGAAAATGTCACCATCACATCTGGCCACACAACCACTATTAATGTCACACCAGTTGCCTTAGATGATGTCACGGATGAAAGCAGTGATGACATTAACAATGCCAGCGACAACGCCACAACAACAGATGAAGAATCAGAAGCTGAGTCATGTGATGATATCGTCAGCATTGCGGCAACGAACTCACCTTCTGATCCTGGACCTTATGAAAATGTGAGCGTCACTGCCACAGTTGTGCCCGCTATTAGTGGATGCTCTATTACCTATTCCATTGTTGGAACAGATGACTATGCCGCTTCTGGCACGCCAACAACAGATAGTTCTGGTCAGATCTCCTTTACAATACCAGGTGGTGCCTCTGATGTTTTTGATGTTGTCGAAGTCACTGAATCAAGCTCAGGTGTTTCCACAACACTCACCTATATTTTTTAAAGTAACACATCATTCACACTCTCACAATACCCCACAAACTCTTCTTTAAATATTTTCAACGCGGGAGGAGCGTATTTTTCATTGCGTGAAACAAGGTTTAAGGGACGGTTTAGGCACACTCCTGGAATGGCAATTAGTTTATTTTCTCTAATCTCATTGTGCACATAAATATTAGCAATACTTGTTACACCTAAACCTTTGAGTGCCATTTGCTTTGTGGCTTCCATGTCAGGCAAGGTTAGAGAATCGTTTTCATTAATTTTTACTTTTAGCACCTTCATAAGGGCAATACGTGATCTGTCTGAGGCATGACCATGCCAAATAAAATTAACATGACTTAAATCCTTTTTAGTAAGTTTTTTTTCAGGGGAATATTCAGGTGAATACACTAACAAGAGATTGTTATTGTGTAATATTTTTTTTAGTTTCAGTGAAGGCTTCAAACAGGGACCGGCAATAATCCCAATATCAGATTCACCTTGAAGAAGTCTCTCTTCTACATTGGCACTGCTCATAACTGTATCAATAACAATTTTTATCTCTGGATATTTTTTTATAAACGGTCCTAAAAAATCCGGCAAAAGATAGGCTGTGAGCCCACTAATGACTGTCAAAGTCACTTCTCCACCCACATAACCTCGTTGATTCAAAACCCAATTTTCAATTCGCTTGGCATCTTTTGTTAAATTCTCACAAACCTCAAATAGCTCCCTGCCCTTTTTATTAAGCTCCATGCCCGTATGCTTTCGTAAAAACAAAGAATGCCCCACCAACTCTTCCAAAGATTTGATACGGTGACTGAGAGCTGGCGGTGTCACCCCCATCCTTTTAGCAGCCAAATTCAGGTTTTTAACTTTAGCTAAAAATAGAAATATCTGAATAATATTAAGGTCTAACATGACTTATCACCCTGTTTTTACTA
>JAHJDR010000361.1 GCA_018812345.1 bacterium
CAGCCTTAACAGAGCCTTTGAGACCAATCAACCGAGCACGATCACAACCAATTAAATTAATAGGATAAGCCTTTTTTATTTTACTGATTAGTTGGATTGTTTCTTGATTAAGCGGCACAAGTCTTTCTGTGTCCATTTTTCCAAGAGGTACTTTAAGATAGGATTCATTTTTCTCATTAGTGATGATTGGGTCCCAAGGTAAGTTAATAAGCTCACTGATACGAAGCCCTGTGTGTCTGAGAAGTTGAAAAATAAGAGCGTAAGGCGAGTTTGTGTTTTTAAATAAGTTTTGTAGTTTGCGATCATTTTCTGTGTTTAAGGGTCTGGGCAAATACTCAGGGACTTTTGGCAGCCTTTTTCTGTCTAAGACTTGCAAAAGTTGAGGATTAAAGTTTTTCTGTTCAACTTCCCAGGCAAGATAAACCCTTACATCGAGAAGGTAACGTACTCTTGTATACGCTGCGAGTTTTTTTTGATTGAGATAACAAAGAAAGTCATTGAGATTTGATTCTCTGAGTTTGGATATCTGATTTTTTGAGATATTCTGGTTTTTGTTGTTATGCTTTAGAAAACGAACAAAATGCTTGAGACTAACTTTATAGGTAAGCAACGAAGTTTCTTTACAAGTCACGCTTTGATGCTCAAGGAACTGTAGCATGCGTGGCGTTAAGTCATTCTGTGTTTTCTTTGTCATAAGGTTTTTGTAATTCAGAAATTGCTTTGTGATATTCCTTGGCAACATCATCCATAGAGGTATGAACATACAGCATCGTGACTTCGATATCAGAGTGCCCCATGAGCTTTTGTACAACTGGCAAAGAGACACCTTGTGAGATGAGGCTTGTACAAAAAGTATGACGGAATAAGTGTGGATGCACTCTTGGAAGAGAGGTTGCAAAACGTCGATGTCTAAAAAGCATTCGTAAACCTTCTCTTTTTAAAGGCTGTCCTCTGTGGGGACCCTGGAGCACAGTGATAACTCTGTTATGTTTGCATTCCAGGGGTCTTTCATAGTTGATATAATGATCGAGGGTCTGTCTCACAGAACGAGGCATGGGAAGCATTCGTTGTTTCAAGCCTTTGCCTTTAACACGGATTTGATTATCTATAAAATCAACATCATCTAATTCGAGATTCAAGACTTCAAAAGATCTGAGTCCACAAAAGAGCATAAGATAGATAATAGCCTGATCACGATATTTTCTGATACCACTTAAAAACTTTTTTATTTCAGATTCACGAAGAGGAGTTAAAATGAGAGTCGGCACTTTTACAGAAAGACTTTTTTGTTTCTTATCTTTGATACGTGTGGGGCCAAGAAGAGCCTTGTTTCTTCTCCCTTTGTAAAAAGCAGAGGAGTATTGTTTTAATAATTGATCTCCAAAGTCATCATACTGCGTGTTTAAAAAATTTCTCACAACAATAAGACGCCGATTAATAGTTCTGGGGGCTGCATTTTGTCTGCGATGAGCCAGGATAAAATCAATGAAGTGCTGATGATTAAGAAGTTCAAGTTTAAGATTGTGTTCTGCTAAAAATCGATAGAACGCCAAAAGATCAAAAGCATAAGCGCGTATGGTTGTTTTTGAAAAACCTCGAGCAAACAGTTCATTTAAAAAAGCATAAACAGGATCAATCATATCACCAAAATCCAGTAAGAGAAAAGGTGGTTGATGTGGTTTAGGATTAAAGGCGACCTTGAAGCGATTTTTGTCATAGGTGTGTTTTTTTAACATAGAGCCCTTTGTAAGATGTTGGGGTCATTGTCTCTATTTATGGCATAAAGCAGTGGCGTTAGCGATCGATTCTCTTTTGCAAACCGCACCAAACTCCAGAATTCCATTTGTTTTTCAGATAGTTGCAAGATATCGATTCTCTTTTGCAAACCTGTTTTACTTACAGAGAAGGATTTGCGGATTCTGGTTTGATTGCGATTTCTATCCGTATATTCAGGGTGATTTTCTCGATATGTTTTCCAGTACTCAGGATTTTCTACACGCCAGTCTTTCAGTCCCACTAGATATGCTTTTTTATTCTTTGATTTCAATAGGTTATGAGCTTTATTTTTTTGTTTTTGCCTACAATCAACTCGACCACAGCACTTTTGTCTCTTCCCAAGACGATGGTTAGGAAAAAAACACTTACCACACCATTTACAACGTCGTTTCCTTTTCATAAAGGCAAATTCGGCGGGATCTTGAGTAAGTTGTTGATTATTATAATATTAAGAACAATGCTGCGTTAGCACCACATTGTATAATCATAAAAATAATCAAGAAAATAACCGGTTATATAGCAACTTCTCCCCAAAACCCCCGATACATATCCCATAAACATCGGTCCGATTAAAGTGTAAAGATTACTTAACACTTAGTGTAAACCTAGCTTTACACTTTACACTTTTGTATAAACACATGTCTCATAATTTGGACGCAAGTTGTTGTTAATATTGTGTAAAAAAATATTGAGTTTATGGCATGGGGAGTGCATAGGTAAATAGTATATTAATTTATG
>JAHJDR010000362.1 GCA_018812345.1 bacterium
CGTCGTGACGCTCTTTATCAAGCTGTTCTCATGCATGCTGAGCAAACAGGAAACATTGCTTATATTTTTGAAGACTCACCCTATTATTTCATTCGCTTGGGTGCAGAGGGAGAAGAGTATCCCTTACCCATGGCAGCCAATGATCCTGCGGGAATTGTGGCACATGCTTTTTCAGCATCTAAAATTAGTTTTCCCGATAATCGTGTAGGGTGGCTTCACCTTCCCATGGAATGGGAACAAAAAGATGCCAGTGGTAATCATCGAAAACTTCATGCGGAAATTGCTGCTGCTGTGGCTGCGGGCACATTGATTCATAGCTCAAGAAATCTGGCAGGCTTTAATGGGCAGTTGTGGAATGCTGATGATATGGTTGGTCTGATGCCTGCTTCAGCCATTCAAAGCGCAATTTATAGAAAAAATGCAGCCCTATTATACACGGCTTTGGAAACAGGTTTGGCACAGGCGCATCCTGATTTGTTTACATTATCTCCCAGACCCAAACATGGTTTTGTATTTTCCATCACCATGCCAGGATTAGCAGAAAAGATAGGTATTAAAGATGATGTTGTTCTCGCGCAGCGTCTGCTTGATGATCATGGCGTGATTGTAACCCCCATGTCAGGTTTTGCCCCACCAGATTTAGCCCCTGGTGCTTTGAGTGAAACCATTCGCCTGGCCTTTTCTGCTGAAACTCCAGAGCGCATTGAAGAAGGTGCGGAACGTTTGGTGAGAGGGTTGAAGGCTATTTACGGTATTTGATGCTATCTTCTTTCAGTTGTCTTTATTTGTACAATTATCAGTAAACTAAAAAAATATGTAAAAACAACTCATTACAGTTTTTGTTTGCTATTCGCGAATCGCGAATATAGAATATGTAGTATGAAGCCACAAGACATTGTAATATTGTCATATCTCGTAGTCATGAAAGATGATAAATGGACATTTCAAAAACTTTCATCTGAACTCATTATTAGTCAGTCCGAATGTCATGCCGCAATACAAAGATGTGGTGTTTCAGGTTTGTTTAATAATCACTTTCGCAAAGTTAATAAAATGGCCTTTAAAGATTTTCTGATTAGTGGGCTGAAGTATGTTTTTCCTCCAAAAGTAGGCAAAGTAACACGTGGTGTTCTTATGGATGCAAAAGTTTTTGGTAAGGAGAATACTATTATACATGATGACCAAAGCAATTATGTATGGCCCTTTGTTAAAGGTAGAGATAAGGGGCAAGGTCTAGAGCCTTTATACTATTCTGTTCCTGAGGTAGTGTTAAAGGATATAAAATTTTATAAATTTATGGTGTTAGTTGATTTATTAAGAATCGGGACAGCTCGTGAAAGAGCTTTCGCTGTTAGTAAGTTCGATAATTTATTGGAAATTAATAAATAATGAAACAGAATCCTTATCTACCGTGGCTAGAAAAAGTCGCTATTGCTTTAGGCGATTTGCGTGACAGGTTTGCTTTTGTTGGTGGTGCTGTTGTTCCTCTGTATCTGAATGATGTCACTACATCAACAATTAGGAAAACACAGGACATTGATTGCGTCATTGAAGTAACCTCTGAACAAGCTTTTCGAGATGTTGAAAGAGAACTCAGAGAACGAGGTTTTAAACACGATATGAATACAAGGGTTATCTGTCGTTTTCTATTAGATGAATTAATTGTGGATATTATGCCAATGGAGTCAACAATATTTGGTTTTTCAAACAAGTGGTACAAAGAAGGTTTTAGAAATAAACAAAAATATAAATTACCAAACGGACTAGATATTATAATTTTCTCGTTACCAGTTTTTATGGCGACAAAATTTGAAGCCTTCTTAGGAAGAAAGGAGAAGGACTATCGATTCAGTCATGATATAGAAGACATTATTACCTTATTAGATGCCAATACAAATATTTTAAGTGAACTAAACCATGGCCCAGAAAATGTTAGAGCGAGTCTTAAAAAGTATTTTTTAAAAATGAAAGAGTCTGATGAGTTTAATGAAGCTATATCGTGCCAATTAGGTTATGATGAAATAGCCAATCAAAGAAGTGTTTATATAATAGAAGTCATAGATAAATATTTAGCATCAGAGGGTTAATTTGAAACAAGAATTGTGGCTTTATTGGCTTTTATCTCAAAAAAACCGCCTTCAATTTCGTGGGATTTTTTTGATTCATTGATTTTATAATTGATGACGCCTTTAGTGAGTGTTGTGATGTAATCTGTGTGACCAGGCAAGATTCCCATTTGTCCCCAGCTGGCTGGAATAAGAACTTCACTGACATCTGTTTCGTTAAGAATTGTTTGGGATGGGGAGTGGATTTGAAGTTGTAAGCTGTTCAATGAAAAGCTTTCTATTTTCAATAATCAATATCCAATAATGAATAACCAATATCCAAGTAAGTCTAAAGATGAATATTGGATATTGAAATGAGTTAATCTCCTAAAACCTTTTTCATTCTACCCAAAGAACCAAGATCTATATCCAAAGAAACCCGTTTGCTAATGTTTGTTATGTAACGGGCATCGCGGCGACTTCTTCTTGTTATGAGAGTTTTTAAAACGTTTTTTATGCGTTTCACATTTTCCCCGCTTTTTCGAGAGCCTCTTCAATAGTTCCTACCATAAAAAAAGCTTGCTCAGGCACAGCATCGTGCTTGCCATCGCAGATTTCTTTAAACCCACGAATGGTGTCAGCTAATTTCACATATTTACCGTCAATGCCAGTAAATTCTGAGGCCACAAAAAATGGCTGGCTCAAGAATTTTTGAATGCGGCGTGCGCGACTTACCAATTGTTTGTCTTCTTCAGAGAGTTCATCCATGCCTAAAATAGCGATAATATCTTGTAAGTCCTTGTATCTTTGAAGGATTTGCTGAACTTGTCGGGCAACTGCATAGTGTTCTTCTCCCACCACTTGGGGGTCCAAAATTCGTGATGTGGAATCCAAAGGATCCACAGCAGGATAAATACCAAGCTCAGAAATTTGGCGTGACAAAACAGTTGTCGCATCTAAATGCGCAAAGGTTGTGGCAGGTGCCGGATCTGTTAAATCATCAGCAGGAACATAAATGGCTTGTACAGAAGTGATTGATCCTTTGCTGGTTGTTGTGATGCGTTCTTGCAGACGACCCATTTCTGTTGCCAGTGTTGGTTGATAACCCACAGCAGAAGGCATGCGACCAAGAAGAGCAGAAACTTCTGAACCGGCTTGCGTGAACCTAAAAATATTATCAATGAAAAGCAAAACATCTTGTCCTTCTTCATCACGAAAATATTCAGCACACGTGAGAGCTGACAAGCCAACGCGAGCACGTGCTCCTGGTGGTTCATTCATTTGACCGTAAACGAGACACGTTTTACCCAACACGCCTGATTCTTTCATTTCATTCCACAAATCATTACCTTCTCGGGTGCGTTCACCAACGCCAGCAAATACAGAATAGCCACCATGTTGCAAAGCTACATTATTAATGAGCTCCATGATGATTACGGTTTTGCCCACGCCAGCGCCACCAAACAAACCAATTTTACCACCACGTGAGTAGGGTTCTAATAGATCAATAACCTTAATGCCTGTTTCAAACATTTCAACATTTACGTCTTGCTCTGTAAATTCTGGAGCTTGCCTATGGATGGGTAAGAATTTATCAGTGTCAATGGGACCGAGTTCATCAACAGGTTGTCCCACAACATTAATGATGCGTCCCAGAGTTTCCGGACCAACAGGCATCATGATGGGCTTGTTTGTAGAGAGAACTTTTTGACCGCGGCTAAGACCGTCAGTGGCATCCATGGCAACTGTGCGCACGGAATTTTCTCCTAAGTGTTGTGCGACTTCCAGGACAAGGTTGTTTTCCTTGTCATTAATGGCTGTGTTTGTGGTGAGAAGAGCCACATTAATATCAGGAAGGTCTGTGTGATCAAAGCGCACATCCACAGCAGGTCCGATGATTTGCGTTATATATCCGTGTTGACTATTTTCCATAAGAAAACCTCTAATTGTTGTCCGTTGTCCGTTATCCGTAAAAGAAAAAATACGGTAACCGGAAAACGGGAAACGGAAACCTAGCGCAAGGCTTCCGCGCCACTTACAATATCCATAAGCTCTGTTGTGATTGCTGCTTGCCGTGCGCGGTTGTACTGCAAGGTCAGGTGTGAAATCATGTCACCAGCATTACTGGTGGCTGTTTCCATGGCTGCCATGCGGGCGCCAAGCTCGGCAGCCAGAGATTCTAAATGAGCTCTGTAAATTTGTATGGCTACGTATTTTTGTAAGAGTTCTGTAACAACAGTTTCTTTGTTGGGTTCATAAATAAAGTCATGTCCATAATTTGTGTTTGTGCTTTTGGGTGTTTCAAGGGTTATGGGTAGCAATTTTATTTTTGTAACTTC
>JAHJDR010000363.1 GCA_018812345.1 bacterium
GATCTTCTGGTTTTTTTATGGCTTCACAGAAACTGGGATCATTATTTCTTTCAGCTGCTGTTTGTATACATGAATTTCTATAAAAAACACCGAGCCATTTCTTATTGCTTTGTATTTTTAATAAGGGTTCGCAAACACTTATGTCTTTTAAATATGCTGCTACAGGTCCAAAACACATTTCATCACACATAGAGCCAAGAGATGTTACAAAAGTCTTACCATACTCTTTATGGTAAAGTTCTATTTCAGCTTTACTAAGAAAGTTATCATAACAGCAGTATTTTGGATCTTTTGTCATACTAGCAATATATATGGCATTAAGTACTTTGCAATCAAACACCATCTTGTCATCTTTAAGCTGCTTGCAGTTCTCAAACAAATCGTTACTGTTTAGATTAACCTGTATCAATGGTAATAGTTTATAGCGAATGTGGTCAGGCCAAAAATCAATTTTCGGAACCAAAGGAGATCCAAACAAAATAGTATCATTATAATATGTGACAGGTTTTTGATTCAGGTTCCATGGCATGGTAGCATAATAAGGTTGCAGGTAGTCAGAATAAATATCTGCAACATCTGGTCTCTCTATTCTGATTGTTTCTTTAGCAAAACTAACAAAAGGCATGATCAACTTAAAATAAGCATTAAATTTACAAATACCTTTTTCATCAGTAATACAGGTTTTTTCTTCTTTTTCATCAATATATGATGACCCTCCTCCTGCAATAGGTAAAGGAACATTAATATGTTTTTGTGATGTGATGGTTCTTTCAAGCGTTATTTTTACCCCAGATATAGGTTTGTGATTGAAAATATTTTTCACACTCACTTTAATAGGTGGTTCAAACACAATGGCAAAACTCAAAATTAATAATAAGTTAAGGACTGTAAGAATAAGATAAATCTTTTTTTGATAAATCATTAATAATAGCAAAAAAACTACCAATAATAGAATGGTAACAGTAATAATAAAATACCCAATATTCATGAAACATAAAAAGAGAATTGGAAACCCAAAGCATAATAACAACAATGCAAGAATAACAAAAACGACAATAAGAAATATTCTAAAATTAGATTTTTTTTTCATAGACAATGCAATAAAGGTTTCTTAGGCAACCAAGACAAGAAGACTTATCACCTTATTTGAAATGAAGGATCTTCTCTGCCATCAGGAAGAAAGACGCGAAACGGAAATCTTGTTTTTGACTCTAGGTGGAGTTGTCGTGATATGAGAATGAGTCGCCCATTATGGTCCCAAACAATTTTGGGATGTCCATATAGTTTCCTGTCAGATAAAACCTCCCATGTTTTTTTGTTATAGTTGTCGTTTAAAGAACAATCTTCATCATTAAACAAGCGTAAAACATTTGAACTTATATTATGAGGAGGATGCCAGATTAAATCAAATGCATATAATCGCCCTTGTTGGTCTCTGTGCATAATTCTATCACTACAGAGATTTTGTTGAAACTTTTGAACAATGCCTTGTGAATCAATGTGCGTGAAATACTGCTTATTATTCGTTTCGAGAATGAGAAATATCTCACCCAAAGAATTCACCTGAAAATAGTCTATATAAAACGCTTCACCAACCAAGGGCGTCTCTTTCAGCGTTTCTTGATCAACAATGACGTGTGCTTGTTTTGTTTTTTGATAATCAATGTGAAAGAGTCTTTTGTTATCATGGGCGTATAATTTGCCATCTCGACCAAACTTGAGCTCTTCGTACTTCTTGTTTAGGGACATGTTGGGAACAACGTCAGTCATAAGATTTCCCTGCGCATTATAAGCGATCCAACCTTCTTTGCCATTCACTTGTTTTTGGATATGGCTGTCACCAAAATGTCCTATGGCCATGTAAATACTATCATCGGGTGTGATAAGAATGCTTTTTGTATAGGGTTCGATACACTGACGCGATAACCCAAAATCTTTATCAAGCTCACCAGTTGGTGTGAATCTCAATATTTTATATTTTGTTCTAACGTCATCCTGTCCTTGAAGTATAAAGCCTGCGTAGATAATTATATGATTTGTTGATTGGACACCCATATCAAGAGGAGTCACACGAATCCGGTCGTCTTTAAGAATTTCATCTAGGCTTTGTTCACAAACAAGTTTCTCCATGTTTGCCCCATTAACGGGTCTAAAAGAGTCAGCAATTAACCCAACCTGATAAGTTACTACATACCCTGGTATCATCAACATATCGCTTACCCGGAAATCTGGGCCAAGCATAATACCGCTTTTCTGTCGAAAAGGAATCATATATGACACCGATAGAACGCTTATTGACAGGAGCAAAGAAAACACTGTTATTGTCATCTTTCGATAGGAAGAATAACGAGTTAAGATAAGAAGCCCAATAAGATAGAGAATGATAACGGTGATGATAGCAGCAAAAATCATTATAACGTTGTCATCATCAAAACGAATAACATCAAAAACTATGAGCATAAACTCAGTAATCATCAGGATTGGAAAAAATATACTTATTACTATTATGCTTCGTTGCATAAAAAAACCTCTATGATAATTATAAATAATCTTTTGGGACTATAAAATAAACCAGGAGAAAACTCACTCTCAAAATGAAAAAATACAGCATGATTGGGCTGTGATGCGTTTCCTACAGTAACCCCTTTAAGCAAGCACCTATTTATGATTGATATTCCTCCTCCTGTCTTTTTGACACTAGGTATGCAAGATAAGACAAAGTGGAAGGATTAGCATGATTGGCAATTGACGATTTGCAATTAGCAATTTGCACTTGAGATTGCCAATAGCAAATTGTCATTTGCTTATTGTCAATCATGACGGGATCCCTACCTGCGCCGGGATGACAATAGCCAATCATTTTACTCTCTCAATATGAAAAAATGCCAAATATTGCCTATTTAACACAGTGTAATCATTTCATAACTATATAATATCACTCAAGATAAAAAACAATCTCCTGGCGTGAAAATTGCATTTCATATGGGGGTGAACGCTAAAATCACAATTGTTTTACTTAGTATTATCATTTGTTTTACTATCATAGGTTGTAAATCAAGTTCCTTTTCATCGCTTGATTTAGACTCATCGGAAATTGCTGAAAGTCTACCACCTGAAGATGGGGCGAATACGAATGGATCTGCAATGCCACCAGCTTCTACTGATCCGGATGAAAATCCCTCAGCTTCAGCTGTTGCAGAAGAATACAATGTTCCTGATTGCTATCTTGCAGCTGATAGCGATTGCGAAAATACTAATCCATATGAAAACCCAGCTTGTTTTAAAAAGTTTGTTGAGGATACCATAGTCAGTGAGGAAGGCGAAAATACAAATTATTATGTTGCGATCACACAAGAAGAATATGCACAGCAGGGGGGCGTTGGTTGTCCTTATAGTTTGCAAACCTTAACAGGAGAAACATTATCAAGCTGTCCTTGGGGAAATGATGACAATGATGGATTGAGTGTTGCCTCACCACTGGCCACATTCAAAATGGCTTTTGAAAAAATGAATTTGCACAAAAAGAATGGGACAAAGAAAGGTACCTATACCTTAAATATTCGAGGTGGTAAGTATTCCTATAGTGAACCTATTGTGATGGTTGGTTATGTACCTTCCTTAGGCGGTGTGGGGTATAAAGGGCCATTGTGGTATGATGATGCTGGAAATACGATTAAAGGATCTTCAGGTGATTATGATACCCTATATTACAGCGGGGATGAGGGTTATGATACGGCTAATCGTTGGTTTATAACAGGTGTGCATGTCAAACCCTACAATAATGAAACGGTTACACTTGATGGAGGCTGTGAATTTACGCCAACTATTGGATCTGATGGGCTAGAAGTTGTTCCTGGTCATAGTGAATGGAATGGTGATGACATAGAAATGATAAGAACATGTTCTTCTAGTCGTTGGGGCGATCCCACAACAGATGCCTATACAGCGGGATTCTTTAACACCATGGGAATGGTTTATCTTTCTTATGCTCGCAATATTATTATTGAAGGCCTTAATATTAAGAATTCTCCCGCCTTTGGGATTGTAGTTTATGGTGCTTCGAAAGATATTATTATAAGAAATAATTCGATCGCAAACACTGGGTCGTCCGGGATTAACCTTCAATTTGGGCCTAAAAGAGTGCTTGTTGAAAACAATGATGTGTCTTTTAGTTGTGCGCGTAGCATGCAAGAAAATATTTCAGCAAAAAATTCGGTGAGTCATATTGCGATTATCAATAATAATGTTCATGATACATATAACGATGCTGGTATTTGCATCGCAGCAAGCAATGTTTATGTAGGGCATAATAAACTTGATCGTATTCATACGGGAGCAATTTATCTCACTCCTGAGAGTACGGGAAATGAGAATGTGTGGGTGAATAGTAATATGATTCATGATAATACATACGGTGATTGTATACGTATAGCGAGTGAAATGAGGGGGGCATGGGAGAATGTTGCTGTTACAAATAATATTTGTGACAATACTGTTCGAGGGATTTGGATTGCTGGTTATTTTCACCTGCTAGGAGATGCGGCTCATCTTGATCCCGCTGTGGATGGTGTTCCCATGAATAATATTCGTGTATTAAATAACACAGTTTATAATATGGGGAGTGATGAGGTTGGTTATGGTGTTGGTTTTGAGATGACAAATCCGGCGGCAACAAATGTGTATGTGGCTAATAATATTTTTTCAAAAGCTTATTCACATACGACCATGTTTCAATATGTCTTTTCCGATGAAGCCAAAACCATTATCGATGAGAATATCATTAAATTTGAAAATAACATAACCTATTGTGATAATAGTACTGATCTAGATGAGGAAGGCAATCTAGCTTGTTTGACAGATAAACCTAGTAAATTTCCTGGCGAATTAAGTCTTCAAAAGGATCCTTTGTTTGTAGATCCTGAAAATGATGATTTTAGATTGGCAGAAGGATCACCGGCTCGAGATGCTGGGCTTTATGTAGCCGATTCACCGCAATATGATTTTGAATGTGATTTGAGGAATTATAAAACGAATACCACGATCGATATTGGTGCGGATGAACGGTATTAAGGGATTCAATATTCAATAGCCAACACTCAATAATCAATCATCATTTAATGACAATTGAC
>JAHJDR010000364.1 GCA_018812345.1 bacterium
AAGACTTTTTAACTTCTAAATAAATAATTTAATAATCAAAATAGCAACAATGCCTGCAAAAGCAACATAAGCATAGTGTTGAATACTACCTGTCTGTAGGCGTCTCATTTTAGCTCCTAGCAAACAAACACCATTAGCTAAGCCATTAACCACGCCATCAACAAAGAAATCATCACACCAACCAATTATATTGGAATAAACAACTGTGAATTTGCCTATAAGATTAACCAAACCATCAATAACAGTTCTATCAAACCAGGCCATCGCGTTATTTAGTCTTAATAAATTAACAACAAATACACTGTGATAAAATTCATCAACAAAGTATTTATCTAAAACAATGAGATATATTTTTTGGAATTTTTGTGTAAATTTTTCAACAAGATCATTACGTTTTGTATAAAGAATATAGCTACCATACATCATGCCCGCTGCTGCAAAAACGGATAACAGCATAAGCACCCATTCAATAGCATGAACTTCATGATGAACAACCTGCGGAATCACTGTACTTAACCAATCAGTGAACAAACCGTTTGAGTGGCCACCAAACAAACTATTCAGAATATAGGGAACATTCAAAAAACCAGCAAAGGCTGACAGCACACCCAACACAATCAAAGGAAAGGTTACAGATAAAGGTGATTCTTTTGGTGTGTGTCCATGATCGGCAGCATGACACTTTCCAAAGAAAGTCATAACAACCACTCTCACCATATAAAAGGCTGTTCCCAAGGCGCCCATAAAACCAATAGCCCAGAGAAAATAATACCAACCCGCAAAAGAGCCGCGATTAAAAACCTGCCACAAAATTTCATCCTTACTAAAAAAACCGGCAAAGGGAAAAATACCACAAATAGCAACCGTAGCCACTAAAAAGGTAATAAATGTGATGGGCATGTATTTGCGTAATCCACCCATTTTGCGCATGTCTTGTTCATGATGCATAGCCATAATCACAGAACCTGAACCTAAAAATAAGCAAGCTTTGAAAAAGGCATGAGTTGTGAGATGGAAAATACCCGCCGCAAACGCACCGCTTCCCATAGCCAACATCATAAAACCTAATTGCGAAACTGTTGAATAAGCGAGCACCTTTTTGATATCGTTTTGAGCAAAACCAATGGTTGCGGCAATAAAGGCAGTAAAGGCACCAATGGTTGCCACCACAACAAGGGCGTAATCAGAAAGAACAAATAACCAATTTAAACGACCAATCAAATAAACGCCAGCCGTTACCATTGTCGCGGCATGAATAAGTGCTGATACGGGCGTTGGACCTGCCATAGCATCAGGCAACCAAACATAAAGGGGAACTTGAGCTGATTTGCCTGTAGCGCCCACAAATAATAATAGGCAAATAATTGTTACCGCAGAAACACCTAATAATGGCACCTGGGAAAGAGGGCCTGCAAAACTTTGCATTTCCGAAAAAACAAGCGTTGGTCGTCCTGCCTCATAAAGGGCCCAAAATAATATAATCAAACCAAGCATCATGCCAAAATCACCAATGCGGTTCACAATGAAAGCTTTCATGCCAGCAGCACCATTGGCTTTGTCCTTAAACCAAAAACCAATGAGCAAATAAGAACAAAGACCAACACCTTCCCAACCAACAAAAAGTAGAAGCAAGTTATTTCCCAGGACAAGCACCAGCATCATAAAACAAAACAAGTTGAGATACGTAAAGAAACGGCCAAAACTAGGATCATCACGCATGTAACCAATAGAGTATACATGAATCAAAAAACCAACACCCGTTACCACCAGGGCCATGACAATGCTCAAGGCATCAAATAAAAAAGCAAGGTCAACACGGAGCAAACCAACATGAATCCAAGGCCAAAGAACCTGAGTAAAACTACGCTCAACAGCAGGCATGTTTGAGAGCACACTAAAAACACAAACACTCATTATAAATGATAACAACATGGCTCCACAGGCAATGAAAGAAACATAACGGCGTGACAAAGGAATACCAAGTGCTGTGGGAATGCCATTCAACAAAAAACCGATGAGAGGCAATACGGGAATCAACCAACTAAATTGTTTAATCAATATTTCCATTTTATTACTTAATATTTAAGGGTTGATACATTTTTCGTATCAATCGTTTTATAATGTTTATACAAACCAAGTACGATAGCCAGAGCAATCACAGACTCACAAGCAGCCAAGGCAATGACAAATAAAGCCATGATTTGACCGTCAACAGCCCCATTGTAAAAACGAGCAAAGGCCACAAAATTTATGCTCGCCGCATTCAAAATAAGCTCAATGCCCATGAGATAACCAATAGCATTGGAACGCGTACACACAATGTATATGCCAAGGCTAAATAAAATAATCGCCATGATGATAAAAGGTGTTATTGTCATCTTCTCGTTGTCCGTTGTCCGTTGTCCGATATCCGTAAAGCACTACACGGAAACCGGAAACCGGGAAACGGAAGCCTACTTAAGTTGTCTCCGAGTAATAATTGCCGCGCCAATCATTGTTATGAGTAACACAATAGAGATTAATTCAAACGGCAATAGATACTCTGTCAGCAAAGCATTACCAATGGCTACAATAGAACCCTCTTTATGTGGCAATGCTGTGCTGCCTGACCAAAAATTATTTACTAAAAAATATACTAATAAAAAAAGAGTTAAGAGGAACAATGGTATAGCTATCTTAATATTTAAAACAGGGTTCGTTATTTCAGAAGCTTTAATCTTTGCGGTTAACATGACAGCAAAAATCGTTAAGATGAGAATACCACCTGCATACACAACAATCTGAACAAGCCCTACAAAGGGAGCTCCTAACATGATAAAGGTAGCGGCAACACCTAAAAAAGTTCCAAACAAAGCAAAGGCCGAATAAATCAAGTTACGACTAAAAGCGACAACACAGGCAGAACCTATTGTGATTGTGAAGATAATTGTTAATACTATGTTTTCCATCTTCTCGTTGTCCGTTGTCCGTTGTCCGATATCCGTAAATTACTACACGGAAACCGGAAACCGGGAAACGGAAACCTATTTTTTAGGTGCCTTATAGGGCACAATTTTTTCGCCATTTAAAATATACTCACGAACCAGCGTCTTGACATCATAGGTTGCCGCTTCAAATTCTCGTGTGAATCTAATGGCTCCTGTTGGACAAGGCTCTGTACATAAACCGCAATACATACACTTACTCAAATCAACGGCAAAGCGAGTCATCACACGCTGACCCAATTCAGGATCTTTTCCTGCTTCAATCAGAATACAATCAATAGGGCATGCTTTCTGACACAGTGTACAACCTGTACAAATATCTGTTTGAACATCTAAAAAACCACGATATCTCAGGGGCAGAGTATCTTTTACAGGGATAGGTGTACGATCAGGATATTGAATAGTCATTGGCTCACGAAATAAATGAGAAAACGTGATCGTAAGACCTTCAAAAACTGTTTGCACAGAGGAAACAATGTTACCTAAATATGACATACTTTGCGTCTGTCGTCTATCGTCTAGCGTCTAGCGTAAACGCTAGAGACTAAACGCTAGACGACAGCACGCTCTTTTAACTAAAAGGATTCATTCGTATCTTGGCTTTTGAAAATTTTAACTGCCAATAAACACGATAAAAAAAGTAAATAAAAATTATGGCGCCAAAAGTCGTCATGACACCTGCTGTAATTTTAGTTCCTATTTCAGGAACAAAAACAACCCAAAAGCTTATTGCTAATAAATTTACAAAAGAAATGGGAACTAGATATTTCCAACACAGAGCCATCAGTTGATCAACACGAACACGAGGTAGTGTCCATCTGAGTTGAATAATCACAAATACCAGCACCAGAGCTTTTGCCTGAAATACAAACAATTGGGTAAAATTCTTAATGAGGGCAACAATCCAAGGATTTTCAGCGCCAAATATACTTACAAAAAATTCTGGAAGAACACCAGCTTGCCAGCCTCCCAAAAAAAGAATCGTAACAATAGCACCAATTAAATAAAGATTGGCAAACTCAGCAAAAAAGAAAATAATAAATCTAAAACCTGAATATTCTGTATTATAACCGCTCACAAGCTCAGACTCAGCTTCCGGCATATCAAAAGGCATACGATTGCCTTCAGCCAAAGAACCAATAAAGAAAATAAAAAAGCCTATAAAAAGAAAAGGATTTTGAAACACATGCCAGTGCCACGGCATAGGACCCTGACTTAAAATAATTTGTTGAATATCCATGGTGCCACACCATAAAACAATCATCAATATCGTTAAACTTACAGGAACCTCATAGCTCACAATTTGCGCCGCACTTCTCATGCCCCCGATCAAAGACCATTTATTATTTGAAGCCCAACCACTCATTACGATACCAATAACCACAAGCGCTTCACAGGCTAACAAATAAAAGATACCAAGATTAAAATCGGAAATCACCCACTGAGCAGAAAAAGGGATAGCTACAAATGCTAAAAACATGCCCACAAATACAAAATAAGGTGCTATTCTAAATAAGATAGGATCTGCTGCTGTTGGCACGACATCTTCTTTGAGAAAAACTTTTATGCCATCAGCCAATGATTGTAAAATGCCCTGTGGCCCCACTCTGTTAGGCCCAATCCGTGATTGAATGCGACCGGCCACACGCCGCTCAACATAACCGGCTAACATAGCAAAAATCGCTACAAAAGCAAACAGAATGAGAACGCTGAAAAAAATCTGAAATCCAAAAACAACCACCCACTTTGGCAAGCTTTGCAACCAGGAACACTGTGCGATCATATTTGTAATAAAGTTTTCCATTATTTTTTTTCGCTCCGATGCACCAATGCGCCAACGCTCCGATAATATCTTCTAACGCTGGCTCGTCGGTTCGTCGGTTCGTCGGTCCATCGGCGCATAGTCACCTATCCACCTCCGGTGCCACAATATCTAAACTTCCAATCAAAGCCACAAGATCACCCAACATAAGCCCTTGGCTAATTTTTTCAATCACGCCCATAGCCGTAAAAGATCCTGTACGACAATGAAGTCGATAGGGTTTGGCTGTGCCATCACTGACCAGCCAATAAGCCATATCACCGCGGGCTGATTCAATACGAACTAACACATCACCTTTTGGTGGTTTTATAACTCTCGGAATCATTGTTTGAATCTCACCTGTGGGCAATCCCTGCAATTTTCGAAAACATTGACGTAAAATATGCAGGCTTTCACGCATTTCTTCTATACGCACCCAATAACGATCAAAACAATCGCCAATCTTTCCGGCTTCACCACGTCCAATAGGCACAGAAAAATCTAATTCAGAATATATCGAATAAGGAATATCTTTACGCACATCAAAACGCATTCCACTACCACGCAAATTTGGTCCTACAAGACCATAATTGATGGCTTCTTCTTTGCTAATCACAGCAACGCCACCGAGTCGTTCACGAAAAATCTTGTTATCTGTCAGTAAGCGATTTAGCTCATCGATAAATGGTTCAAAACCATTGAGAAAACGTATGGCCTTTTCAATAAAACCCTGTGGTAAATCGTGAGACACACCACCAATACGAACATAATTATAGGTGAGTCGCGCACCGCATAAAGATTCGAAC
>JAHJDR010000365.1 GCA_018812345.1 bacterium
GAATTCTTGCCCTATCAACAAGGCCACGTGGATACCGTTTGGCTTTCAAACAACCAACACCGCAATGGTAGTCATTTTGATTCCCTAAGAGTTGAACTTTTTGATAAATGAAATTTCTTTTTCCTGTTTCATCTGCTGTTGAGCCTGCTAAAAAAGAACCATTTTCTGTAAATAAAAAAACAGCTTTCTTTTCCTCAATATCAAAACTAGTTTCTTGTTTAAAGTCGTGTGATTTTACAAGATGATGGAGTTCTTCTTTGACCATAAGCCAAAACTTAGCCATGTCATCTGTAAACTCCATCAAACTTCTTTCATTACCCATTTCTGCATAGGCTTTGTGAGCCATTTTAATGATGCGTGTTTTTGATCCTTGTGGCACCATGTCGAGAAAATCTTTCATTCCTGATTTGAGCGGAAAATGATAATCGATAATATTTTGTGTTTTATCCGTCATATTATATTGTACCCCATACACTCATGATAAAGTGGCTTTTGGGGTATTAAAGGAAATAGAACCAATTTGACAACATTATTGTGGCACCTTGTGTTAGTTACATCGGCCCATGAGCCAGCAAAGTTGCTAGTATTATGAGTTTTTTTACCATAAAATCAAATATTGAAGCTTGGTGGGCGCGTCCTCACGGACACCTTTTTATCAAGCTTTTTGCTTGTATTTAGCAAATTTTTTCATAATAATTCGATATGTACCATGATGAAATACAAGAAACATCATTTATGCCTAGGGCCCATTAAGGCTTTGTTTATTGCTGGTTTGTTAATATGCTTTGCTATTTCTTGTTCTCAGGTCAAAAAAACGCAAACAAATGAAGAAGAAAAGGCCTCACCAAGTACTAACTCTGAATCACCCATTTACCCACATTCAGAGGAATGGTCCCATGGAGAATACACTATTAATAATAGTCACTATAAAGATTGTTATTCTTGTCATGATCCCAAAGAATCTGACACAGTGACTTGTCAATCCTGCCATGACAGTTATCCCCATGATATGGATGATTGGGCTAATAAAGAACAACATGGCGCTTATGTTTATGACAAGAGTATAAATGATTGCAAACTTTGCCACGGTGATTTTTTTGAAGGTGGTAATACAAAAGTAAGTTGTTTTAAATGTCATGATTCTTATCCCCATGGTGATGAGAATTGGGCGGTTTTTTCAGGGCATGGACTTTACACCTTTAGCAAAGGTATGGCTGGATGCAAAGATTGCCATGGTAGTGATTACACAGGTGGCACTTCAGGTGTGAGTTGTTTTACGTGTCACAAAACATTTCCTCATGAAGTGACCTGGGTTTTTCCCACAAAACATGGAGACTATGTTCTTAATAATTCGTATGAAGGATGCCAAGAATGCCATGGCACAGATTACACAGGCGGTTATTCTGGAGAGAGTTGTGAAAAGTGCCATCAAAGTTATCCACATGATAATGACGGCTGGGAAACGGTTTCAGGTCATGGGGCCTATACGTTAGAAAACGGCCTTTCAAAATGTCAAAAATGTCATGACGATGATTATCAGGGTGGCAATACCAATTTTAGTTGTTTCATGTGTCATGATTCTTACCCACATGCTTGGGAAGATACTACAGCGCATGCTTCAGCGTATCTTGATAATAAATCGTCGTGTACAACATCTTGTCACGGAGAAGATTTAGCAGGTGGTGCTTCTGGTGTTTCGTGTAAATCGTGTCATACAGGCTATCCCCATCTTAGTACGTGGACAGAACCTGCATCGGATACACAGTGGCATGGTACGGTTGCCCAAGGTGATGGTGTGGAAGCATGCCAAGATTGTCATGGTGCTGATTACACTGGTGGCTCTAGTAATGTGAGTTGTTTTTCTTGTCATGCAGATTATCCTCATACAGAAACAAATTGGTCTGAAGGTGTGGGACATGGTTATGCCTTTTCCAGCGTGTATGATTCTAAAACAACAGAAACGTCTTGTGGTAATTGCCATGGTTATGCCGTGGCTTTTGAAAATGAACAGACTCAAGAGCTCTTACAAGGTCAGTCTGAATGTTATAATTGTCACTGGGCCTATCCCCATATTGAGCACAATGGTTATTCCTGGTTAGATGTTGCTGAATATGGACACGCACTTTTTGTGCAAACAGCTGATTTACTTATTGATGAGACCGGATATCATCCAGAAATTCCTATTTCAGATCCCCAAGGTGTTCCTGCTGTAGCCAATACCTGTGGTGGGGCCACGAGCACATGTCACACAGATGGTTATCGGCCAGGTAATATGGATCTTACGTACAATACCTGTGAATACTGTCACCCCTAACTTACAAAACAGATAAAACACCCTCTATAACATGATATTTAATAGGCTAAATAATGACTTAGCGTGATTAAGTGATTTTATTGTAAGTTTACTATTGCAAAATGTATGTCTGATTTGGCATGCTTTTGTCAGTGTTCACAACCGCCTAAACATCAAGAGGTAGACAACCATGACTTTTCGACTTGTAACCACATCTTTAGTTCCCCAGGCCCATTTCCCATTTCAAGTAGGTTTGCCTACTGTAAGTAGTTTGCCACCAAGATCCCGAGGGGTGATTCAGCTACCCCATGCTAAAGTTATTATGTTAAGACGTGCCCCTGATGGTGATACCTTGGGTGTCGATTTTCGTTCCACAGGGCTTTTTGGAACGCGCGTAAAAAATACCTGTCGTTATTTAAACATGGATACACGGGAATCACATTTTGAAGATAAAGGTCAACTTGGCGCTGATGAGCAAACAGATGCTAACTTACTTGGTATTGGAGCAAGAAATGTTCGTTGGAGTAGTGGTCGTGGTGAAATTTTATCTTTTGAACCAAGAGATTTGAGTGTGCGTGTGCTCACCAATGGTAAAGGCAACTATGGTCGTGTTTTGGGAATGCCTATTAGACATGATGCCGATATCGAAGGGTTGATTACAGGTGATCAGGTTGATTGGCATGACCCTCATTTTGTGAAACTCATTGAAGCAACTGTTAACTATGACATGGTTCGCGCAGGTCAGGCGAACGCAACTTTTTACAAAGGTGTGTCTCCTGTGGAGATTGTGATGTTTCTATCAGCTTCTCATTATGCCAAGGAGCAGAAATTGGGTATTTGGGCTGACGGTCAAGATCACACATACACAGGTTTTTATGTGCATACATTAGATGATCTTCTGGGTGAGTCATCAAAGATTCATCCTGTAATTTTTAGACGCATGATTTCTTATATGCAACGCCATGGAACATTTTCAGACAAGGCATTTATTAATAGTTTGAGCGAGCATCCTGACAAATTACAACGTATTAAAGATGACTATATGGGTGCGCATCCTGATACTGTGCGTGGTATGGAAGTGGAAGACGTGTTTGATGGCAAAGAATATTTCTTACATGATTTGTTTGAAATAGAAAAAGCATCAAATGGACGTCCTGGCTTTATTGTTAGAATTACAGAGTCTTTAGATCGTTATGTGCGGTGGTAATGATCTAGTTACAGATTTCCCAGCTAGGATTATCTTCTTGGATGAGTGCTGTTAAAGATGTTTGGGCCGCACTATCAAAATAAGTTTCTGGGCATACGGTTTCGTTATTTTTGCGTAATCCAAAATGCACATGCGAGTAATCGTCTTTTAACAACAAATACCCGATGACATCGCCGGTGGCAACAGTATCACCTTCAGAGACTTGAATATAGCCTTCTTGTGTTGTGCCATCTGAAGTTGAGTCTGAC
>JAHJDR010000366.1 GCA_018812345.1 bacterium
AAATCCGGTTTGTAAGGAAGACCCTTCATTCAATGTCATACTAGCAGATAAAGACCACGTAACAGGAGCGTGAAACGGAGTGACCATAGAATTAGATAAACAAGCTGGAGAGCCTAATAACATAATATCTTCCTTGCAGGTCTTTTGACCCAAGTTTTACTACAAATAATAGCAGCCTTATTATCGGCAAATATGAATGAATGTTGTTGATACGGATAAGATAACGGACACTTTTGTGTCCGCTCAATTGACATTTATCTATTTGATTTAACAGGCGTTAACAGGATTCATCAATGATGTTATGATGTGTATTTTGTGCACACGTTTAAAAAGAAACATATGGGGTCAGATTGAGCTGTCTTTTAGTTAATGTATTTTGTCTTAAAACCACTAACGAAAGACAGCTCTCTAGCTTTACATTTTTTCTATCCTCTATACAATCCCACACTAATATAATTCATAAGGAGAAATAAATGGATAACAAAAAAAAGAAGAAAAAAAGAGCTTTAAGACCAACCTACGTAACTAATTTTTAAAATAGTAAATTAAAAGGTCATTGCCATTACTGGCAATACTAAACAAAAAAACCCGTTTCATCATGAAGCGGGCTTTTTTAATTTGGTGAGAAAAAGAGTCCGCATGAAAGAGCAAAAGCATATGGGGTCAACCTCAATTTATTCATAGGAGAATTACATGGAAAAAACTAAAAAAAAGAAAAAAAGAGCTTTAAGACCTGAGTATGTTGTTTTATCTTAAAATTCTTTATTACAATCCCTCATAAATATCATCCATAAGGAGAAACAAATGAAGAACAAAACTCCATCTCCAGACAATCCAAACATTATAGTTTACCTGACTGGCAACTCAGATACTAATGAGGATTGTGATGATAATAACACGGGTAATTATCAAATCAGCGTTTAAACTTGAAAAACTTTGGCTATGATTTTTTAATACTCGGGGCTGGCTTTGATGGCCCAATCGAGAGACATGCTTTCAATGATTGTTTCATATGAATGGCGCGTGCCATCAGCATTTAAGAACCAAACAGTCAGGGCACCTGTGGAAGAATTTTGCCAAATAATGTCACGACTTAAGCCATCACCATCAATATCAGCCACACCCACAACAGAATAGGTTGAAGGGATTGCTGATTCATAAACAATTTGCGTTGTATCAATGTCGCCATCAGAATCTAAAAACATGATGTAATAAGTGTTGGTGGAAGTGTTTTTTAACAACACATCTGAGTTTCCATCAAAATTAAAATCAATAACTTTTATAATACTCCAATTTTCACCAAGAGCTTCTATAACCATTACGCTATCACCATAGATTCCTTCGCTATCAAGCTCCCAGATATAAATTCCACCCGTTGACAGGCTTTGCCATAAAACCTCAGCCTCAGGATCTGCGTCACCACCCAAAAGATTTCCCGCTGCAACAAGAGTCCATGAATCTGTAGAAACAGGATCAGGGTACATGAGGCCTACGCACAGATAGGTGCTAGAACCAGGGTTTTGCCCATTACTATCACATGTGCCTAATACTTCGATACCTTCTTCTGTTGCTTCTAGCAGCCAGTAATATAGATACCCTGCATCATTTTGCCAGATGATATCATTATAGTAGTCTTTTCCTGTTGTCTCTCCAGGATTGAGATCAGCATACCCTTTAATCACCCATGATTCAGCGACAGGGTACTCTTCTCCACTGACTAATATGGGACCACTGCTTTGTTGTGTGCCATCGCCATTCAGAAGCCAATAATAAAGAGCACCTGTTGAATTTTTTCTCCACACAATATCTTTGGGATAGACATCTTCCTGCAAGTCTTCATCCACAGCATCGTCTAGTTCAGCCATTCCTTCAAAACTCCAGGCATCAGAACTTATGGTATTCTCTGTTTGATTTAAAACAAGCCCTATTGATTTATAAAGCCCATCAACACTGAGTCGCCATTCATAGAACGCTCCTGTTGTTTGATTGTGGAAGAGAAGGGCTGCCGGTCCATTATCTGTAAAGGCAGTTCCTTCTGTAACACTACCTATGATAGGAAATTCGTAACCATCATTGTCAAACCAGATTTTATAACAATAGGTTTGATCTGTTGTTACCGTTGTATCTTCAAAAACTTGCTCAGAGCCATTGTAAACGAGTGTACCTGATTCTTCAGTGGGGCAGTCTACTGATGACGCTAATCGTCTAATGAGAACTTTATTATCTGTGGGACCACCAATAGCAGCAGGTTCTGTCCAGCGCAGGAAAATACTATCACCTGTAGATGTGACGTGAAACCACATAAAGGATGGTTCAGTTTCTGGGATTTCTTCATCTTCAACTTCATCTTCACCTTCGTCTTCACCTTCGTCTTCAGCTTCATCTTCTGCATCATCATCATCATCATCATCTTCTTCTTCTTCAAGATCATCGACTTCTTCTCCAGTTGTACTGCTATCGTCGCCATTATTTGTAAAACCGTCAGCTTCATCTTCTGTGTCCGTGGAACCATCACTAACGATGGCTTCAATGGTAACATTACAATTGGTAAAGGAAAAACCTATAAAGATAATGAAAAGAAAAACAAATAGCGTGCCCCAGACACGATGCTGGCCCCAAATACCCATCTATATATTATACGACAAAATTAAACTTTTGTTAAGGGTGTTTAATCCTCTTTGATTTCATATAGTTATAGAAATATGGGGTCGCCCATTAGCAGTTCGAGTCAACTAGAAAAAAACGCTCCGATGGAACCATGAAAGCCCGTTTTAAAAGACTCATAGTTACA
>JAHJDR010000367.1 GCA_018812345.1 bacterium
CAAAAATTTTATTTATGCGATGACATTCTCACTAAAGTTGATCGGTCGAGCATGGCTCATTCTTTAGAGGTGCGCGCCCCTTTCTTGGATATCAATCTTGTCAATTATGTTACATCGCTCCCTTATCATTATAAGCTCAGGGGCCTCACAACAAAGCGAATTCTCAAGGCTGCTATGGCCAAACACCTGCCAAGCAAAATCATTACTCGTCCAAAAAAAGGTTTTGGTATCCCTGTTGCTGGCTGGCTAAAAAAGGAACTAAAACAACCCCTTCTGTTAACTTTGAACAAAGAAAGAATTCAGAAAGAGGGTTATTTTAATTGGGACTATGTAAATGAACTTATTACACAACATTGTAGCAACAAAAAGAACAACAGAAAGCCTCTGTTTTCATTGCTTGCATTTCATTGGTGGGCTGACCACCACCTTAACTCTTAGTAATTGGAAGGTTTAATTAGTTTGTTAGTTTTGTTTTAAGATAGCGGCTAATTTCGAGATGGTTTTCATCAAAAAGACCACAGAATTCAATAGCAACGCCTATGGGTGTGCGCTCTGTATTTCTTTGAACTCTATTAACATTCCCTGTTAATTTAATGCTTCTGCATTCATCGGGAATTGTAATAAAAGCGGTGAGCTCTTTTGTTTCTCTTAACTCTGTTAAGCTTTTCTTTGAATTCATAGGCAGGAACATCCCGCCACAACTGATGTTTTCAGTGCTGGTTTCAATTTCTTTTCCATCAAGCTCTAGTCTTACAGGAAGCTCTAGTTCTAACCTTTGATAATTGCGTTTTTCCGGTCTTTTTGGAAATGGATTTATCATGATTTTGCCTCAAAAGAGGTTATCTTTATTGTCGGTTTCCTGTCAACCCCTTCGAATAAAACGACAAAAATATTAGTGTGTTACGCCTTGTTTCTTTCGGCGAGCATATTAAATTGTTTTGCCATTTCAAAATCTGTCGCTGTAAGAGCGCCAACCTCATTGGTAAATAAAGAAATAAAAACGCGGTTATAAAGGATGAGAATTCTTGGATAGTTCTGATTTTCTTCTATGGGGTTCACCGTTTTATTTACGAATATCATGGCCCTAGAAAAATTTTGAAATGTGAATTCTTTGTTCAGTCTGTTTTTTTCAATGACCCATCCTGGCGTTTCTTGTAATAATGATTGAATTTCTTGAATTGATAATTTTCGATGCTTTATTGGGTTTTCCATTTTTTTCCTTATTGATTGCCTGTTATCTTTTCTACTATCTGACATTTATATGGATGCCAGACTAAAAAGTTTTCCACAAGAATTTTTAGACCTTTTACCAAAAATCTTTCCGCCTGGTCAGCTTTCAAATATTTACAAATCATTACTGACACCAAAACCAACAACCATTCGCATTAATACCTTAAAAACAACGCCTGATAAAATATTAAATATCTTTCGTAAAAATAAAATTGTTTTTACAAAAGACGGCTTCCTTCCAAATTGTTTTTATTTGCAAGGTTTGTCTCAAAAAAAACTATCTGGCTTAGCCTGTTTTCAACAGGGAGAAATTTATTTACAAAACACTTCTAGCCAGCTCCCTCCGCACGCCTTGAATTTACAGCCAGGCGATTTGGTTCTTGATCTCTGTGCTAGTCCTGGAAGCAAAACAACTCAAATGGCTGCGCTCATGAAAAACAAAGGCCATATAACCGCGCTAGAACCTGACAAGATTCGCTTTGATCGTCTTTGTCATAACACATCGCTGCTCGGTTGTGAAAACGTCACCTTGAAGCCTTTGCGAGCCCAGGCTTACTATAACTCTTTTTCAGAAACCGCCCCCCCTCTTTTTGATAAAATCCTTGTTGATGTTCCCTGTAGTGGCAACGGCACTTTTTATATTAATGATCGCTCAGGTTTTCGTCATTACAGTGATGATTTTGTCTGTTCCAAATCAAAACTACAGCAAAAAATCCTTACCATTGCTTTGCGCCTTTTAAAAAAAGGGGGGTTGGCTTGTTATGCTACTTGTAGTCTTTCTCCGGAAGAAAATGAAATCGTTCTCAACAATGTCCTTTCAAAAGAAAAAAATATCGTTGTTGTTCCTGTTGAAAAGTTTTTAAAATTTCCTTTTGTTCATCCAGGCCTGTCGAAATGGAACGGTTGTTCTTTCTCTAAAAACATTTCCCAAAACTCCCTGCGTATTTACCCATCATCTTATCATGAAGGTTTTTTTCTCTCTCTGCTTAAGAAAGTATGATTCTTATACACAGGCAGGTTGGGGGTAACTTATTATTGGGCTGTTTCTTATACACAGCCGCCCCTGTTTTTTCCCATTTTATTCATAGGCTGTTTGGGGGGGCTTGGGGTAACTTTTGTTTTTCTTAGACTTGTTCCTTTTTTGTCCTTTAGCTTTTATAAATAAAAACAAGCCCTTAATCTAGTTCTCCCTTTTTCCACAAGCTCTATTATGACTACTATTAATATATATATAATAAAGA
>JAHJDR010000368.1 GCA_018812345.1 bacterium
GATTTGTTGGATTCATTTCTTTTTTATACACATTAAGTGTGTCACGAAATATGGCTTCGATCTCAACCATATGCCTTGAATGAAATGGAGCACTCACATTAAGTGGCACAATACGGAGTTCGGTTCCTGTGTATTTCTGTTCCAATTCACTACAAAGTTTTTTGACGGCATCTGCTTTGCCACTCAGTACAATTTGACTTGTAGAATTATCATTAGCCACATCAACACTGTATGATGACGCCATGTTTTCGATATCTGCGAGTGGCAAGTCTGAAAGTATCACGGCAGCCATGGCACCAAAGCCAACAGGGGAGCTGCTTTGCATAAACAACCCTCTTTGATAAACAAGTGATACGGCAAGTTCAAAAGGAATCACGTTAGCAGCCACGAGTGCTGTGTACTCACCCAGGCTATGACCACCATAATAGACCGCATTGAGACTCGTGTATTTTTGTAAAACTCTCAGAAGTGCTATTTCGACTGTTAAGATACAAGGTTGAGTAAACTTTGTTTCGTTCAACCGACCATCTTCACTATTGATAAGTTCCGCCACATTGAATGGCAGAGAGCGAGAAGCTTCTTCAAAGGTCTCTTTTGCCTCAACAAAGATCTCAGAAAAATCCATTCCCATACCAAGTCGTTGCGACCCTTGACCAGGAAAGACAAGTGTGTAGTTCTTCTCTTGATCACTCATATTATATTTCCTCTCTCATGAGAGACTGAAGTGTCTCACATAATTTAACTCTTAGATCAGCGCTGCCAATCATTTCTTTTGCATAACCAAGCTCTACGGCCTTTTCTGGGTTTAGCAGATTGTCTTCATATTCTTTTTGCCATTCCTGTTCTGCTTCTAACCGCTCTGCTAATGGGAGAGCTGTCAGTTTTTTTGCATACAACACACCTACAGCCGCCTTGGCTCCCATCACTCCAATTTTAGCATTGTTTAGCACTAATCCTGCTCTTGGTGGTCCCAACGTTATGAGATTAGCGTGAATAAAACGACCACCGTAATTTTGCCTTAAAGTCACAGCAATTTTGGGGTTACGACTCAAACACTCCTCTCGAATCGAGCGGCCACCCACGCCTTGGATACCTCTATGCTCTTGTTCAGAACCTGGTTTAAAGGCTGGAGAATCATTGAGTTCTATAAGTGGAAGATTAAATCTTTCACAAAGCCTATTCATCCGAGTAAATTTAGTTATTGAGTCAATATTTTGCGCTCCACTCTCAATAGCAGGATTATCAGCAATCACCCCCACTTTTACACCGCCTAACTCTGCAACACCGGCGATGAGAGGCAATTGATCATCCTTCCAATATTCTTTGAAAGACCCTTGATCAAATGTCGCTTCAATAACATTTCTCATCTCGTAGGACTGAGTGAGATCCTGTGGAAGAGTGAAATCACATTTTCCTTCCTGAGAATCGCTCAGCGCTGTAAAGGAATGAAAATCATTTTTACTAAAGGGCATGAGGCTCGCTATTTGATCAAAGGCCTCTGTTAAGTTTGCACAGACAAAGGGACAAAAACTGATAGCCCTATTTATTTCACTTTCGGTTTCATCACCTCTCTTAACATAGAGACAGTAATCCATGTGTTGATGGATTGATTGTTCTAGAGACCTAGCGCCTAAAGCCAAACTAATTTTAGGAATTGTTGTTTTGAGGAGCGCTTGATAAAATTCTTGTCTCCCTTCAAGATGTTCTTTAGATACAGGTAGTGAAGGCGCTTCCCATTGATCACCACAGGCTAATACGAGAGGAAGGTTAATGTCTTGAGCCGCTTCAATGAGACCTGTGACTTTTTTAAACGAATTGGCATTATACAAACCATAATCAGTTGCTGTCACAAGAATGGCCGCAGGAAAACCTGCTATTTTGGCATAGCCTGTAAGTATATTCTTTGCTTGTTTCAAATCAGGTCGCGTTTCAAAAAAAGCACCCTGATCAACTTGGGCTTTGAGTACATCTCTTCCAAAAATGATCCCTGATTTGATGGGCACATCTAAGAGCGGCAGACTTTTATCTCTTTCGATCTTTTCTTTTTTCTCAATCACAGAAAACAAATTAAGTAACTGCCTGGTCGCGTGAATAACTTTTTCTTCTGATGGGAAAACGAATTCAATATCACCACTTTTTTCAGCATGAGCCTTAGCACCCCCTAAAGAGTAATTTGTTCCCTTTTCTCCCAACACTTTTCTCACTGTCTGCGCCCCTGTGAGCACTCTGTAACATTCAGGCTGGTCATTCATGAGGCTTAAATGCCCAATACTAGCGCCGTAAACCAACATGCCCACTGTGGCACCCACGTGAAGGTGAAAATGAATGAGTTGCCTAGAAACACCATCAATAATTTCATCAACCCAAAAGTTTGGGTTTGCTTCCTCGGGGCCTACCTCAAAAAGTGAGTGTTTATTCAGATTAATATCCCGTAGCTTGTTGCGAGATAATTTATTTGATTTTGATAAATCAAAATGTCTTAAAACCTTTTCAAAATATTCCCTTCCAAGATGATTTTTAAACCAAGTGCGAAATTTATCTGGAGTTGAAAAGCCACCTGTATGAGCCAAAGCGCCAAAATAAGCACCAGCCCAACCTAAGGACGCTACGGATTCTTTAATGTTAGCACCTGCCCCATCATGAAAAGCAACCAAAGGTTTATTCATGAGATAAGCCAGAATCACTACCGCAGCGAGTTTTTTGCCTTCTTTTTCACCCAAGGCGCCACCACGATACCTAAAATCACCTGCGTAAGCTAAGACAGGTACATTGTTTACAAGGCCTTGATAAACATTGAGAGCCACATTCGGTTTATCATCAACTTCTGGAAAATATAATTCTTTGTAATTACCATCATCAAATAAAAGCTTAGCACGATCTTGGTTGAGTAGTTTGCCCATTCTTTGTTGTTTTTCACTCATTTGAGATTCTCTGTCTTGAGGTTTGAGAGAATCTCTTTCTTCAATCAAAAATGGGGGTCTACTAATAATATTTTTGTTTTGATCGTGTCTGATTTCAATGACTGTCCAAACTGACTCAGATTGAGTTCCTGTAATAAGAGGAAGAATGACTTCTGTTGATTGAATTTGAAGCCCTTCTGCAAAACCGCCTACCCTGGATGATATCTGTTTAATAGTTTCGGCTGACAAAGAAAGCTCTTGATCATGAGACTGATTTTGATTCCATGGAATGGGTCTTAAATCTTTTGAGAGCAATAAAACATTATTGGGTCGATGTGGTTTGCCTCTTTGAACCAGTCTTAATGCGCGATAAGCGTTGATTGCCCCTTCTTCAAACTGAGGCAATGTGGCCGTATCCAGTGAAGTCATTTGTAAATTAGCCTGAGAGATTAAGGACAAGGCAATAAAGCGAGGAGTAATAGTATCATCCTTAGATGGGTTTTGTGCGGAAACCAATTCAAACAAATGAACATCTTTGTTGGCGATTGATTTGGGTAGAACAAGTTTTCTTCCTACAAAATGTTGAAACCATTTTTTGAGATGCAGTTTCAAGTGAGCTGGAAAATCTTCGAATTCTAAAGACCGGTATTCATTTCCCCTATCAAGCTCTTTTTTTAAACTATCGTACTCATCTAGATCCAAATCATAAGCTGGATTCCTTTTGACCATACGGTATTCTTGCAAAAACTCTAAGGCAACCGGCAATTTCCCAATTTCATAATATTTTTCAGGGCTTAATAGATATAAAAGAGCCCAAATATCGTTTTTTTCTATTTCGCTCAATATTGGTTTTGTCTTGAGCCATGACACTAAAGGACTTGTAAGGCTTTGGTGACTGCTTCCAGTAGATTGACAAAGTGTTAGAAGACGAATCATTTTTTCTTTTTTTATTTTAGAATCGTTCTTAAAGGCCTGGAAGAAACGAATGAGGATTTTTGGATTTTTATCTAGATCTGAAAGAGACCCCACGCCATAAGCTTGAAAGAGTTCTTCAAGACTTGCTTTCTCTGCGTAGGGTATCAATTCTGCGGCCTGCTCTTCTTGCTCGGCCAAAAAAGTTAAAATATGTTCATTATTTGAGAATATATCTTTTAATTCTTGGCGTGCTTTTAATATTTTGGAAACCATGAGTGCAAAATCGTTTCCTTTGATCTGATTGGTTTTGATTTTCTGTGATATATTATCAATACATTGATCTGCCCACTCATGCGTAACATCATAACCTAGGAAATAATTTTTAATGCTCTCAAGCTCAGAAACTTCTGATTGTTTAAATGAATGACCAAGATTGCCATTTTCAATGACCTGATCATCTTGCAAAGACTCTTCTGAAGACATCACCACCACAGAGTCGCCAGATTTAGCAACGTCTGATGCATTTTTGACAATATCTTCAACAGCACCATCATGTGTAGCTTTTATTGATGTCATCATCTTCATGGCTTCGATCTGATACAGTTCCTGACCTTTCTTTATCTTATCACCAACACTAACACAGACGTCGACGATCATACCTGTCATGGGTGAAGCATGGGGATCTAGCTTGAGTGTCTGACCACTGGGAAAAACATTCATATAAAATGATTGCTCTTGCATACAAAGATGCCGCTTGAACTTATCAGCACTGTGAGTGCGCACGGATATCAGTTGTCCATGAGGAAGAATTATTGAAAAATCATTTTCATTTCGTTGAATGACTTTTAGGCAGCACTCCCAATTTTTCGAGGACACACTGAAATTGTTCTCTGATATTTCTGCTACTGTTAATTGAACTTGTTGATGCTGCATATGGGCTTCATAACAAACACTGTTCTGGGGTATTTTAGATAAAATATGTTGAAGACTTGTTGGTTGTGTGGATTTTAATGTCTCGCGAATTTGAGCTAGGTATTGATGGTATTCTATGGCTGTCCCTACAGCAAACCACAAACCAGGTAATTCTATTTGTTCACATTGTAATTGGGGGTTTTGAGCCAAAAGATTTGTATAATATTGACCTTGTTTGAAATCTTCGTGTAACAGCACCCTCTTACATAAACCTGTGTTCGTTGTTAAACCCAGAATAACAACCTTTTGGAGCGCGTGGTATAATTTTGAAATGGTTTTTTCTCTGTTATCATCCCAGGCAATCACTTTGGCTATCATAGAGTCAAAGTTGGGACTCACAACAAAAGGAGCAGAAGAAAAAGCTGTGTCTATGCGCAAACCCTGTTCTTGAGGAAAGCTATAAGACGCGATTGTTCCAGGTGCTGGTTGAAAACCTTTTTCTGGATCTTCGGCGTAAATACGGGCTTCAATGGCATGCCCTTTTCTTAAGACCTGAGATTGACTGAAAGAAAGCTTTTCACCTTGAGCCACGCAAACCATTTCCCCAATCAAATCAATTCGATCTTCTCTCCCCTCTTTGAGAATGCGTGTTGTTTCCTCGGTTACAGGGTGTTCAACTTGCAAGCGCGTGTTCATTTCTAGGAAATAAAAATCGCCTTCTGAATAGAGAAACTCAATCGTACCAACACTCGTATAACCCACACGACGGGCAAAGCTGGCTGAGGACTCAATGAGTGCAGCCCGTTGATCATCTGTTAATGCTGGTGAGGGGGATTCTTCGATCACTTTTTGATTTCTTCGCTGCACAGTGCACTCACGTTCTCCTAAAATAACAACTGACCCATATGAATCTGCTAAAACCTGAGTCTCGATATGCCTTGCTTGAGTGAAGAAACGTTGAACTATTACTGGCCCTGATTTGAAAAGGTTTTTATTTATTTGAAAAACCTGATTCCAAGAAGCTTCAATTTCACTCTCATGATGAATGACTGCCTGTCCTTTACCTCCACCGCCCAAAGCTGGTTTTAAAAGAAGCGGAAAACCAATTTCTTTGGCAGCCTCTTTAAGTTCATTGCAACTTTCTTTAGGAGTTTCTTTTGGTTGAATACTGATTTCTGGGATTGTTTTTAGGCCTGCTTTTTTAGCAACCTTTGTTGCCTCTGATTTAGAACCCATAGTTGAGATCACATCATGTGATGGACCTAACCAAACAAGATCATTATCAACAATGGCCTTAGCAAAATCTGCATTTTCAGATAAAAAACCCCAACCTGGCCATACGCCATCACAACCTGCTTTTTTGGCAGCCAAAGCAATTTCATCGGCATTTAAGTAGGATTTGACCTCTACACATTCATCACTTTCAGCGATCCAGTCAGCAGAAAGATCATCAGCAATAGCTATGGTTACGGATTTTATACCCATTTTTTGAAAAGTCTTGATGGCTCTTCGAACAGGTTCACCACGATTTGCTATGAGGATTTTATGTATTTTTTTCTTATTCAATGTCTCTGCTTTCTCTAATTGTTTCAACAAGGCCCTTGTCCTGTAAAATGTAAATATCATTGGCTTTTTTTTGAATGTTTGCTGAGAATATTTCAGCGAGAATGAGCCAACTTACTAAATAATCTCTTATATATAGGTCAGAGAGGGGTAAGGGTTGCTAAAATCAGGTTTTTTATTCAGCACGCCTCGCATCACAATCTCATATTAATTAATGCCCTCCTGACTACAATGGGCTATAATAATTTAACAAATTTTAGGAGATAAGATGAAATTACTATTAACATCAGTTTTTGGTCCTTTTGGTGTGGATGATGCTTTTGGAAAAAAAGAAAACAAAATGGAGCTTTTTCATAACCAAGTCACCCGAGAACAAGGGATCTTTTCTTACCGGTTTAATGAATGACCATGAGCAGAGTCTACAACGAGGACATCAACACCAGCGTCATAAAGTGCGCAGGCTCTTTTGTAACCATCATCACCAACAGACACAGCGCCGCCTACGATGAGGCGCGATTTATTGTCTTTTACGGCAAGAGGA
>JAHJDR010000369.1 GCA_018812345.1 bacterium
ATATATTAGTAATAATTCTTTTTTTCTGCTTTTTTGTTGGTGCTGTAGCAACAGTTATGGCACAAGAAACCGTTAAGGAAAATGTTGATCGTGTTCCGGAAAGTGTTGTTGTGAATAAAATTCAAAACGCGAAACCCCCCGTTAGTTTTACACATAAGAAACACATTCCTCTGATTACGGGTAAGTGTGGTTCCTGCCACATAGATCCTGCGGGCGGTTCTGAGCTTAAACCAGATTTTTTAAAAAAGCCTGCCAATCTCATGGAAGGATTAAAGAACGCCTTTCATGGACAATGTCTTGAATGTCATAAAGCTACAAATAATGAAAAGGCACCGACATCTTGTAATGATTGCCACAAGCCTACAACTTAAATATACACGCAATTAACTAGCCAAAGGTTAGTAATATTGATAACATGACGTATCGTGAAACGACTTTGGTTTTTCTTAAAATCCTCAACAATCATTATCCTTCTCATAGCTATTTTTGCTTTTCTTTCTGTTCATTTTCTCAATAAATATGCTGGAGATCAATTTAGTGGCCGTATTGATAACTATCTAGATCATGTTGGCCGTCAGTTTAAGATAAAAGCGCTTTATGATAAGGCAGGATACAATTTTGTTAAACCGCCTTTTATTGAGGGCTTAGAGTTTAAGAGTGATACGCCTTCAAGTCTTTTTTCTTATGTGAATATTCCTAGAATCACATTCGATTATGAACTCAAAATATACCCTTCCCTACATGTTTATCTCAAACAGGTTGTTTTGCATGATGCTAAAATACACTTACAATTAGGTGCTCAAGCGGTTGCCTCTCAAGAAGATGTCCTTGCCTCTAAAGGAAAAGAACTGGTTTCCGATATATTGCAGAAGACAGCTAATTTGAATAAAGAGCTTTCAGAAAAAAACATTACTTTGGCTGAAGATTTTTTTGTTTCGTGGGAGAATGCTGTCGTAACATTTATTATCCAGAATCAAACACTTGAAGCAGTGTCAGGCAAGGCTTTATATGATCCCGCGCAAAAAAAGATTTCATTAAAAGTAAAACAAAAGAATCTTTCTGAAGAAGAACTCTTTGTTGAACTCAAAAAAGAGGCGGGTCAGTATTACGCTATTTTTGAGGGACAAAACATTAAACTTGATTTGCTGCGCTCCTATCTGCCCCGTTTTATACAGGTCAATGAGAACACAAAAATAGATGCTCGGGTGAGTGCCTTTCCCTTAAACTTTAGAAAGAATAATACCATTGATTTGGATGTTGCTATTAAGGACTTTGCCGTAAACCATTGGCGTTTGGCTGAGCAGCCGCTATTGCATATAGACGGGCGCATGCGTGGCACTGTTCAGCTCAATCTTCCCCAGAAGAAAGTTGTCTTCCAAAAGTTGACGATGAGTCGACAGGGCGTTGCTATCAATGTTGATGGTTTTATTGATTATCATAAGGATTTCGTTTTTGATCTTCATGCTGATTTGCCGCGAGTGGCTATTAATGACGTTTTGGCAGCTATTCCTCAGGAGTTTATACCAACGGTTTATGATGCACACATAGGTGGTGATCTTGAATTCAGAATGCATGTTGCTCTTGATATAACAAAACCCAAAGAGCTCATTTTTGATCCAGAAATAATAATACACGATTACAAACTGGTTCGAGAACCACAAGCAGCGCAGATTAAAAAACTTAAAAAACAATTTCTCCACAAAGCTTACAAGGGAGATGAACTTGTAAAAGAGTTTAAAGTAGGTCCTTCAAACAGCCGTTTTGTGTCCTTTAAGCGCTTAGGAGATATGGTGCAAAAAGGTGTGATGACCTGTGAAGATGGCCGGTTTTTTAAGCATGTAGGCTTTCAGCTTAAACACATTAAAGAATCGGTCATTCAAAATCTTCGTGAAAAACGCTTTGCCCGTGGGGCATCAACGATATCGATGCAAACGGCTAAGAATTTATTTCTGACTGGAAAAAAGAATTTATCACGTAAATTTCAAGAGATGTTGTTGACCTATGCTTTGGAACAAGAATTGAGCAAAAAACGTATTTTAGAAATCTACATGAATATTATTGAATGGGGTCCTAAAATATATGGTGTTGGTCATGCGACGGCTCATTATTTTAATAAAAAACCAGCGGAGCTGACAGCTGTAGAAGCGGCTTTTTTGGGTTCTATTATCGCCAATCCCAATAAATATTATTACATGTACAAACGGGGAGAAGTAACTGAAACGTGGGCCCAGTATTTAAAAGTTATTGTGCGGAAAATGAGACTTGATCCCGAAGATATGCCACAAAATCTTGCTTTTTATCATCATGATGAAAAGACGAAGAGCAAAAACAAAAAAACAGAACAGCCTGATTTTTTTATGAGCAATGAGCTTGACTTATACAAACCTGAATTTGGTTGGGTGCGCAAAAAACGCGAAGCCATGGGAGATCTGTTGTCGGTTGTCGGTGATCGGTGATTGGTTGTCGGTTATAGGTTGTCGGTTATCGATAGTACGCTCGCACGATCGCTCGATCGAACGCCCCACCCCGTTAGACCCTGAGCTTGTCGAAGGGCTAGACGCTAAAGACTAAAGACTAAAGACTAAAGAC
>JAHJDR010000370.1 GCA_018812345.1 bacterium
CAGACTACCATAATGGCTACTACCGTGAATTTTGTCCCATTAATAAGTATCGTGATACTGAGGGCAATGAAATTTATGCCATTAGAGATCATGAAGCCTTAGATAAACTCATTTACACACTACAATTTCTTGAAGGTGTGGCCAATGAAAAGCTGGCAGATCCTAGCAAGAAATATGAGGCTGAAGAAGACGATCAACTTGAAACCATGGCCTATATTTGTCGTTCTCTATCAAAAAATCTCATTCAAGCACTCAGAGCACAACCCTTTGAAGAACTCTGGACCTTTGATGTGCGTGACTATGCTACAGACCCCAAAGATTCACGAACAGTTCCCAATACTATTCTTGGGCATGAGCACAGCCTATCTCGCAATAACCCTTTTGAAGATTATCAGTTCTCAGTACAAAATACATTTGCGACTGCAAATTCAAAACCAACTGAATTTTTAAAAGAAGATGACGGTCACTTTGACCTTTCAAATATCTTAGCGCGCCACAAAGACTCAAGAACACCCCTTGTAGAACCTTCTGAAATACTCAGCGTTTTTAACGACCTGACAAACAATCTTCCTGTAGCAGAAAAGCGAATTGCCTTTATACAAGCCCTACACCAATTACCAGCCCAAGACATGTTATACATATTAGGGCGGCTTGTTGAGGCGCATCAAGGAGAGTTTACATCAAACTATAAACAAGAATTAGTAGAAATCACACAAGGCATCTATGAGATTGGTCTTGTTGAAGAACTTAAGAAAGTTATCGCCTATTTAGGCGCCTCACAAGAATCAAAAAGCAATATCTTATTATCTGAAAAGGCTCAAATATTTGTCGACAAACTCAGTTCTTCGGAAACATTGTGGGTACAAGGCTATATTTCTTCTCTCGTAGCAGCAACAGAGCGCGAACGCTTGGAATACAATGAAGTGTTCATGCAAAAAGTCTGGCAAGATCATCTTGATGAAGTGATTTTTAATCTCGATTCAGACACACGTGATGAGTTAACACAAAGTCTTTTTGATCAGATTTATTTTAGACCACACAATACCCATGGGCAAAGCTATCAAGAACAGCTCGCCTCTTTTGATGAGAATAAAGCCTTGGCTCTCATGGCACAACTTGAAACTTATAATAGCCACACAATAACCAAGGCATTAAAAAAATCTTGGATCACATTAAACAATAAACTCTATTATGAAGATACCTATAACACTGATTTTACGTGGACGGAAAATTTGTACATGAGTTGGCGACTACAACAAGAACTCACAGGAACCCCCTCTCAAGAAGGACTAGAAGAAATCAAACAACAACTTTTACATGCCTCGCAAAAAGGCATTGCCGAAGGCATTATTCGCGATCAATACAAACACAAACTACAATTTAATCCACAACGAATTGACAGCTTCCTTGATCGACACTTTAACCAATTAGAGCGCCTTAAACCAACAGGCGATGTTTTGAGTGAAGAAGACATGGGTTTAATAGATAACATCAATGCTGAAATCATAAAACAAAAAGAGTTCTTGTATCGATCTAATTGTTTTGCCCTTAATCAATTCAATGATGAAATTGTTGATCAGTGGATTAAATACAGCAGTCTTGAGGAAGGTAACTTAGTCACTCATGGTTTAAAATCTGATGGGTTAAGACATTTCTGGACTTATATGGAAAATCTTGTTCCCATTCACGAGTCGCATCCAGACTTTGTTTTAAAAACTGATATAGAAGTTGTTAAAGAAATAGATGCCCAGCTTTACAAAGATATTATTGGTGAAGATGTTGTCGCCGTTGCTGATGATGCGTCTTTAGATTTTGTTTTCGATCCACAAACAACATTGCTCATTCGTGATATCTTGCATGAAGTAGAACGCGAACTCGACAAAGCCATTGATCGCGGTGTGCCTAATCTGGAAAACAGAAGAGCCACATTAAAAATTATTAGCAAAGCTCTGACTGGTGTCTTTAACGCTGACAACCCTAAAGAAGTTAAGCGTCATAGCCGCTTTAATCCCAATCGTAATAATTTCACACCCACGTTTGTTCCCAAAGGACTGCGTGAAGTCTTTAGGTTTAGTAATATTGAAGCCACAATTGCTCATCAAGGTTCAGCCTATGAAAGATATGATTGGTTAAACGCTGCTCAAACCATTGATCCAGATTTTCAAGACATTTTTCAAACAGATTTTCTTAGTGCGCGTGCTAAACGTCATTTAGAAGACTATCTCGGAAACATGGGCGAAGATATTGCTAATAATCGTAATATTTCCTTCATTCAAGCTGAAGCCATGAATCACTGGAATGATCCTGTTGCGCTCATGATGGCGCGCATACACCTTGGAGAACTCAAAAGGCAGGCTTTGGCAATTAAAACGCAAACATCTGATGAGATCGATTTGACACCTGAAAACCTCGAAGCTGCTTTTGATCGTGTTTTGGAACAAATTGACTACCGCCTTAGTCAACATAAAGCGGAAGCTCTTTGTGTAAAAGCGAGTGACTACCTCTACACCTCTTTACCAAATGAAGATTTAAGAACTGTTTTTGTCAGCAAATACATACACCCCAGCGATCTCCTCGATGATTATGAAGCCCTATTAGAAATCAGAAATCAAATGCTCCCTGTAAGAGAGGTTCTAGAAAATAATTTACAAGAACCCCATGCTGATGAAGAAAGAAACAATGAAATCATCGCTAATCTGGATACAACTCTGCGCCTCATAGAAGCCTTCACGCACACTGTGCCTGAAGAGTATAAAAGCATGGCTTTTGCTTCTATCATCCAAGACCAAGTCGCTTTTTTTGCAAAAATATCACCTACCCTCACACCTTACCTCACAGCCTTTGAAGAAAGCTTGATCCAAGAAGACATGTTAAACCCTCAAGGAAGTGCCGCTCTTATTCAGACATCACAAGAATTGGGCTTAAATGATATGCGATTGGCAAAGCTCTTTTTAGCCAGACTCATTAATCTAGCCCATAATAACAAACACCGTGTTGTCGCTGATAGAATGAAGCAGCTCTTCATGAACCGTTATTATCTTTTACAAATTAGAAGCAAAAAGTCTGATTCACAGTATGAACAAGCCTTGTTTGTGCTTGAAACAGATCACCTAAAACTTCCTGATGAGTTCACAACTGTTGCCTATGAACTTGAGCGCTTGGGTTGTTCTTCACATAACTTGGCGGTTCTCGCAACAGAGCTGCAAGCTCGCTGCGTTAAAACCTATACACAAAGTCGTGACCAAGGAGTTGTTGAGGACTTTGATGAAGAGTTACTGATTACGCTCGAAAATCTTTCTTTAGAAGACAGGAAAGAGGCCCTAATAAGTATCATGAAAATAAATGATGCCTTTTTGAATCTGAATGAACATCCCTTTACGATCTCTCTTTTATACACAACACTCCGCATGGAAAAAGAACTCATGCGCACAGAAGATGTTCGAGCAAACTTTACCATGGCCAATCATGTAACTGATGAGCTGGACATGATCGCGCAGCTCACACCCAGTTTAGAGGTCTTAGCGCAAAACATGTATGACCTTCTCTTTCATCGTGGCAACAATCCTTTTAAAGAACAAAAACAAGTGAGAGCCATTCAAGATCATATGGAAACACTCACAGCACATGAAACAGATTTGGTAAAATACTTTTTAGAGGAAATTCTGGATGGCTTTCCAGAACCCACAAACATGAACTATGTCACAGAAATCCCATTGTGGGATAGTTTAAAACAAGTTTATACCTTTTTGGTTTAAAACATATTTGGAGGACTTATGACAACACTATGTACACCTAATGCCACAGCTAGAGATCCTATAGCAATGACTCTTGAAGAAGAGTTTCAACAAGATGAGGTCTTACAATCTTGTGTGGAAGAAATTGAAAGCGCTATGGCAAATGAAGATCCGCAAGCTATTTATCAGTTTGTGGATAATGCGAGTAATTACATTTTGCGTAAAGCAGATAAAGTAAAAGACTTACCCTCTACACAAGAATCAGACATCTATGATGACCCTGTCGTGCAAAATTCGCTCATTGTAAAAGATGCTTACAGTCAAGCTGCTATTGCTGTTGAAAGTTATGCTACAGAACTGTCTGATCGAAATGTTCTTGCACAAACAGATGAAGAGAATCGCTTTACAGCAACTTATTACACATATTCGCCAAAATCCTTACTTGAAAATCTACTCGTGGGACGTGCCAAACAACTCGCGGTTGGTCCCACAGCCGACAATGTTGATATGTCAACACGACACGCTGTTCCTTTTGATGAAGGGGAACAAGAATATAATCCTGCTGATGCCTTTCACGGATTATCTTATGATTGGGAAAATATGGAAGATGATCTCAACAATGTTCAAGATCAAGTTAACATCGATTTTGATCCCTCTCTTTTCTATAACATTCCAGACCCTGCCCCCATCCCCAATTATAGCATTCCTGATGTAGAACTTGGTATGGGTGGTCAATGGACTATGAATGAATACAATACCGTTGGTATCTTTCCCGCATTAAGAACGCAATGGTCTGTACCTTTACAACCCCAAAAAGATCCCTATGGTAATGCCTTTGTTTTGAGACCTCATTTAGGGTTTGGGGTTTATGCCAGCGCCCACACCTATCTTTATAATCTCGAGGGGGAATCTGCTGGAAAAGTCGTTCCCACGCTTATTGGTGGGGTTGGCATGCTTTTTCCCAAAGGAAGATTTAATTTAGAATGGGAAGTTGGTGTTACCGGACGTCTGGGCGGCTATTCAGAAAAACATACGCAACGTAATGAACTCAATGGCGCTATAGAACCACATGAAACAGAGCGAACAGCAAAAGGTCATGCTGCCATTGGTCCATACTTAAGTCTTGGCAATGAAAAAACGCGTGGTTATTGTGGCGTGAATGGTTCCACCGATGGATTTGGTGTTGACTGCGGCGTCTCTTTTACATTGCCCGAAATATTTGGCAAAAAACAAGCAAGGAGTGAACCATGAGTATGATACAACAAATTGCACAAGCAGGCATTGATCATGTCATAGAAGCTAATCCCTTATCGGTGGCAAAGACAGCTCTCACTAACCAAGCAAGTGCTTGGACACGTGAACTCAGCAATCAATTCCAAAGCCTCACAAGTGTTGTGCCCAAACCATCAACTCTTTGGCAACCAAGTTTTGACCGGCTCCAACAACTTGACCCTCAAGAGCTCGTGTTACTTCTTGAAAAACTCACAGCAGCATCAAATCCTGTAAATCGAGGAACGTATAATGTCGCTGCTGTTGGCTGTGCATTGCCTATTGTCCTACTTATTCTCATAATTCTTGGTGGGTGTGGTTATGTGCATGAAACACCCTATGATGAATGTGATGACGTAGATGGCGATGGCTATGTTCCCGCAAAAGAACCTGAAGACTGTGAAGGTCTTGTGGTAGAAGATTACATTCAAGGTTATGGTGACTGTGATCAAGAAACTGAAGAAGCTGAATTTTCCTACCCAGGCGCTGAAGAAATTCCCTATGATGGCTATGATCAAGATTGCGATGGCGCTGATCTCACTGATGTTGATGGCGATGGTTTTGATTCGTGGGAAGTCGATGGCGAAGATTGTGACGACTATGCCCCCAACATCCACCCAGACGCCCTTGAAGTCTGTGATGACAATCAAGATAATGATTGTGATGACAGCGTAGATG
>JAHJDR010000371.1 GCA_018812345.1 bacterium
ATTCTAAGGTCAGAAGTTTTGGTGCTGTTGCTACAACCTCTAATGACGCTTGAACAGGTGTGCCTATGGGGGCAGCACCTACTCGTTGGCCTTGTGATACGATACGAAAGTATTCCTGCCTTGCCCTTTCTAGGGTTAGCTTAAGAAGATCTGGTTTGAGCGGCATTCTTTCAATAGTCGCAAGGTCTTGATCTGTAATTGGGCCCTCATGATCACTACCTAAGTAATGGCGCAAAAGACTTTCATCTTGAGGAGACAGATTTGTTATAATTGTATTGGGCATTTATAGGCATCCCTTAATACCTTATTCATCGACGAAAAGGAGGGAATGTTGTGGGTTTAGGAAAGAAAACGGACACAATTGTGTCCAGTCCTCGCTATGTATGCTAGGAAAGGAAAAATACATAAATACATAAATACATGAATACATAAACTATAAAATTATTGTTTTCATCAGTCCATTCATCACCCACTTTTCCCTTTATATATTTATGTGTTTGTCATTCATGTATTTAATGCAGGGTCTTCTATGATTACAGGAACCTCCCCTTCACCAGGATTTCGGTGAAGAGCGTTAAAATAGTTAATCTGGTTTGGCACTAGAGCTGATAGTTTTCTTGTTATACGCACCGAGGGAAGAGCTTCTTTGTCAGCGGTATTTACATCTGGAGAAAAAAGCCTGATCCTATACCTGCGTTGTTCTAGCGCAATTGACAAAATTGGCACTTCTCTCATTTCAATCTCACCTTTGTGGTAAACTGGTTCTTTGACGGTTTCCTGTGAAACCATAGTGAAACGTCCTCTATCAACATCATGATGATCAAAAATCACCTTGACTTGCTGAGCGTCAAAACCTTCCCAAGCCCAATCTCTCATAAGTGTGCCGTCTCTTAAGTGAGCTGTAAAAGGTATGCCGGCAAATATTTCTGCAGCGAGAGCTAGAATTATTTTCTCCGTGGTAAATCCAAGCATAAATCCCAATAGATCACCAATAGAGAAATGACCTATATCAATAGATCTGCAATCTGCAAAACGATCTGAACCCAGCCCTACAAGGTGTTGTTGTATGACAGTTCCTAGACCACGGGTATGTACACTTGCTACAAATTCACGAGAACGACCTGATTGATAAAAGTTAAGAAAACGGGTCCTTTCTCCACAATGATAATGGTGAGAATAGTTTTTTAAAAACACATCAACGGGTAGGGCCTGTTCTCCTTCTCGCTCTATTACGTGTTTTGTATGCCAGCCAGGTCTTCTTAGTTGTGCATCACGTTCTTTTTGTTCTTGGATGCTAATCACACCTTTCTTTTTTAATCCATGGCCTGACAATCGATTAGCGCCCTGACTTAGTGCTGCCTGATTTCTTATCAATTCAATATATCCTGGCCGAATCGAAGGAAACCTTGGAGCCCGATCACTTCCTTGGGCAAGTCCTTCTGCAATAGTCCAAAAGTTTCTAGCTTTCTGCTGCGTATTTAAGGGGCCTCTTGTAATTGATCCCTCAGAAAAGGCATGAGGCGCTATGAGCTGTTGATCGGGATAAGTGTCTATACACTCCAAAAAATCAGTAACATGTAAACCATACTGACTTTGAAAAGCTGTTGTATAAAAATTAGCTGGTGCGCTTATTGGCATGCGGCCCTCCATATCGTAAATAAATCAGAATCATCACATGCCATATCGGAAAACAGTTTTAAAAGGTGCGTATTTAAAAAAATATCGGACACAATTGTGTCCGGTTCTTCAGCAGGTGGATTCCAGAAGTGTTAAAGCATACATGACACCAAAGGCCATCACATGCAATAATATGGGCACAATAATGAGACGTGTTCTGGCATAAGCCCAAGCCAATACCAAGCCAAATAAAAAATAGGAAACCACAGACAGTAGTTCAAATGAAAATAAGTGAGAGAAATTTGCAATAAAAGGAGTCATGGATTGCTCCACAACAACAGAATCTGGAACACTAGCACTATCAATTTTGATCGCAAGCATTATATAATATACCTTACTACAGGTTCCAGATAAAAGCATAAACACAGCATAACATAATGATGTGTAAAAAACCGTTTTTCTTACACTCATGAATCTTAAAAAACCATTGAATAAATAGTGCCTAAAAAACAACTCCGCGGCAATGGCCATTGCCACCACATAAATCATAAATTCAAGATTAGAAAAAAATCTAACACTAAATATATTGGAAATACACTTTATACCTAACATAGCCAGCAGTAAAATTGGCACGGCTTTAAAAAAGATAAAATGAACTTGCGCGCCCTTAGGTTTCCAATTTGATAAAGTAAACAAACCCTTTCTAGCCCCAAACAAAAACAGCACGCTACAAAAAACAATCGCAAACCTTATGAAGCCATGAACAAGTCTAATAGTATTTCCTATAGACTCTAGATCTCCAGAATAATTCTGTTCAAAAACAATATAAAGAATATCCTCAACAAGAAGCAAGCTACACAAAAGAAACACATCACCTAAATAGCCCTTTAGCGACTTTTTAGATTTTAGAAAAACACTGCTAGAATTTTCATTTAGGGGTAGTGTCGGTGTTTGTCCCATCACTGTCAACACTGCTTTGTGGTTCAAAAAAATAAATAATGCGCCACCATACAGCACAAAATAAAAAAGTGCTGCCAGCAGTATTAGCAGTTTATGCACTACAGTTTCCCCTTCGGGGATCAAACAAAACGAGAGCAAAGCCACACCCACAAACAATACCCAGCCCATGATTTGCCAGCAACGAATAGCCCAGCGCTTAAAAAATAAAAGGCCCACACTAGACACAAACAAAAAAGGAACACACAAAAACTGAATCAAATACAATCCCCACATGTATATGTGCTGAACTGACTGAGTGTCTGTTTGCTGTAATCGTAAAGAAACCTCTAACACACCATATATCACGTCCTTAAAAAACACTAGGTACATAAAGGACGCTAAACTTAGTATGAGACCCAATGCAGCAATCATCATTATGCCAAAAGGCTTTTTAATTTTTGTATGCATTTTCATATCTCCCAAAGCTATACTGCCAGTCGATTTCGTGGTGAGGAGTTGTTGCGTCTATTTTAGAGGCAACTGTTTGACAAGGCCTTTTTGAGGACTGTTTTGGACAGAAAGGTGACATCCAAAAGGTGACGATCAAAAGGATCAAAAGGCGCCAGGCTATTTATCCTGAGCCTGTCGAAGGGCTGCTGAAGCATTTGGGGTACCCCCGCTTTTGAAAAGATTCAATTCACAGTCCCAACAGAGCTGCAACAGTCCCGCCGAGACTCTCGGTGAGACTAGCGGGACTTTCTGAACTTCTAACCTCTTGAAATCACTCAAATCAAAGTTGGCACAGTTGTTGCTTATAAAAGAAGTTTCAAGAGATTGTTGGTCTAAAAGACAAGAATAAAAGTGAAGACATGATTCAAAACATGCTGGCCGCAAAGAACTTAATTTTTTCAACTATGAAAGATAACAATTAAATTCTCACCAAAAATCCCAAATATTATTTATATCAACCATGATCACCACAAGAATAATAAAAACAATCAATGTAATACCCCCTAAGCGCAGTTTTCTAAGCTTTTCATCTCCCATACCAAGCAAACGACAAAGCCCATTTCCCATATCAAAAGGTGGCAAAGGCAATAAATTCCAGATTACTAGCCCCAGGCTGCATTGAGATATCATGAATATAAAGGTGGCCCATAAAGAACTTTTGTGTTCTAGTTCAGCTTTGGCAATCTGAACTGGACCCGTGTTTGGTTTTAACCATTTGAAGGTCAGGTATTCTGTAAAAAAGCTTTTAAATATCTCACTGATGTATTTGCAACTAAGTGTCGTTGATTGCCATAAAGTGCGATTTACTGTTTCTGTTCCAACTTCAGGTTTTTTGAGAGTAACACCAACTATTTTTCTTTGAAGATCTTCGTTATAGATGGGGGTAATATTTAGAGTCTGCTTACCTTGATGTCTTTCTATTAAAAAGGTCAGATCCCCTTGAAAAGTATTTATTTTTGCAATCATATCCTGCCAATCATTGACGTTTTTTCCATTGATTTGCAAAACCTTATCATTTGACATTAAACCACCTTTTGCTGCGGCAGACCCTGGGTTGACCACACCTATTACAGCAGGCGGATGCATTAATAATTCTTTATTTAATAATTTTTGTTCCGGAACAAAGTAATACAAACCAAATATAAAAACAGTGGCAATGATAAGGCTGGAAACAATGCCTACAAAAAAGGGCATCCCTTGCCAATATCGAATCTTCAATGTATTTTTTTGTGACTCTGAACAGTTCAGTTTAAAACGAGACAAGAAAAAAACAAGTCCAAATTTTACACCCTCATTATCATTTGATCCCCATAATTTTGGTCCCAAACCAAACTGTACTGAACATGAAAGTTTAGCAATTTTACTGGCAAATATATAATGAGAAAGCGAATGCAGCCAAAGGGCCATTGTGAGGGCAACAAGGAATATTAGCAATAAAAACATGACGGCAGTAATATTCTTAGATGGCAAAGATCTCAAGAAGAAGATAGGAATTTTATTAAAATGAGCCGCTCTACTAAACCGCAAATAGCCCAAAAATGACCATCCAGAAGACCCCATAAAGTGTGTTATGGACTAGAAACAGCAATAAAAAGACGAAAAACCAGGCCCAACAACCCCAAACAAGCAAAAAACATCCTTGGAATCAACCAAGAGCCCAAAAAAAGAAACAAAAACCCCTTACCACTCAACGGATTGGTCTAGACTTTCATAATCAGGCATGGATTGGCCATACTGGAAGTAATACAAAATTCGAGTACGATGGTATTCTCACTGAAAATGAAACGAATAATGAAACACACCGTTATCAAACCAAACTTTATTAGTAATCCTTTGTTTGCCCTCATTGACTTCTGTTTCTTTTGAAACAACACCTGTTGGCAGCTTGCCCTCTTGAGTGATTACCATTGTGGGCAGCATATTATTTTTCATTAAATCAGGCGTCAGCTCTTGAGGCAAAACAGCCGCTGGTTTTGTTCTCAAATAATCAAATTTTTGAATCATTATCCTGAAACTAAAAAAGCCATTGTCGTAAACAATCATATAAATGAAAACATTAAATTCAATAAACATACGATAGAATTCATTTCTTGGAATAAAATTGATGATTTAGATTTTATGAAAGGCTTATAAACCCATTGGGAGTTCTATAAATGAAAAGTGAAAAAGTATTTTAGCGCAGATTTTCTGAAAGCCAGGCAAAGTCTGCGTCACTTAAGGAGAAAACATCAATAAGCGCTGCTATGTAAGTGTTAATGGCCGCTGTTCTTTTGGGATAAGATGGGCCTGCTTGTAAAGCCACACCATAGCTAAAACTTGAAACCCTCGATCCTGTCCTGTCTTTGTCTATATCTCCTAAAAGGTTTCGCGTAGCATAGGTTGTAGGGTCTTTCTGTTCCACATCACGGTATGGGCTCTCTTCAGCCAGCCCTGCAGGATTTCGAAGCACAGCTATGCGTTCAGCAAGCTCTAGACGTGCTTGCAGCCGCTCTCTTTGTTCTGGGGTCATGAACTCATCACCTTGTTTTGAAATACGCAAAGCAAGACGATCTTGAACTTTTCTATGCTGCACTTTATTGGGAGCCATTTGAACATGATATCCTCGGGCTACAGCATAGCTTTCATGACTAACTACAGACATGGCACGCAAAGTAAAATCGTCTGATAAACGTCTTTCAAAAAACACTTCGCCTTCAGTTGGCCTGCCTCTATCAACAATATCATAAGAATCTCTGCCGTGACCACTAGGCCCACCAGGGACATGCTGACTAGCATTCCTAAAACCTTCAAGCTCAATGCCATGCATGCGTGCAAAAACGTAAATATCAAATCTATTCATAGCAGGCCATCGAAGACCATAGGCTCTTGTACCAATTTCACCTTCTGTGACAACAGGTTTTGCCTTAGGATCTATTGACATAGACGTTGTGGGCATCATACCTTTGAACGTTCTTTGAGCACCCCAATTTTTTAATCCAGCCAATAAACCTGTTTGAGGTTTTAAAAATTCAGCAACCGTTCTCGCTCCCCGCTCTTGTGGTTCAGAAGGCCTGATCTTAATAAAGTGCTGCTGCGCTGCTGGAGCTATCTCTACTGCTTGAGCAGAAGGAAGAAAAACATCGCCACCAGAGGCATGAACTGCTGCTGCCCTTGGTTCTGAACGACTATTGGGAATGGCGTTTATTGCTGCAAAAG
>JAHJDR010000372.1 GCA_018812345.1 bacterium
ATTTTTGTTTTTACTTTATAAACAAGTCCTTTAAATGCTGAGTGGCTTGTTATCGCTAGATTGGATAAAGCTTTACGATCAATATCAGAACCAATTTGCTTTAAACCATGCATAAAACGTGAATAGCTTAAGTCATATTCTTTTACAGCAGCATTGATTCTCATAATCCATAATGCACGGAACGTACGTTTTTTAACTTTACGATCTCTGTAAGCAAATTGTTCTGCGCGTCGAACACGTTCAACAGCAGTGCGAAATAATTTTGATTGGCCACCACGGTAGCCTTTGGCTTTACTTAAAACCTTATTACGGCGGGTACGGGCTTTTGGTCCTCTTTTAGCTCGTGACATTCAGTCTCCAGTCAACTTGTCTGGCGCTCGTCTATCAAAATAATAAACAAGACTTCTGTTGCCAGAACGAAGCTTTTTCGGTTATCGGTTATCGGTTATCGGTTATCGTTTTTTACAAACGAATAACGGGAACCTGACAACGGACACCGAGTTAGGCATACGGTAACATCTGCTTAACATTTTTTACGTCAGCAGCATGTACATAAGAATTTTTACGTGCTTGGCGTTTCATTTTAGGCGATTTATGCTCTAAAATGTGAGATTTATATGCTTTTTTAAATTTAATTTTCCCTTTTTTAGTAAGCTTAAATCTCTTAGCCGCACCTTTACATGTCTTTATCTTTGGCATAACTTCCTCTCTCTTATCGTTTATCGTTTATCGGTGCTCGGTTTTCGTAAAAAAAACGATAACCTATAACCAATAACCTATAAACGATTAAGGCTCGCCTTTTTATGGAAAATGGCTCGTTATTGCAATAACTATTTGATCCTTTGCAAAAAAACGGAGAGGATTAACGAATTCCTTGTTTTTTATCCAATAATATCATTATGTTAACAACTCTCTTGATCGCTGTAGCACTGCAAAAGATTGCCACAAATGAAAGTGGAATCAGATAAATATATCCTGTTAATTGCGCTAGCGTCAATGCGGGAAACCAACCCAGCACGTAAGAATACAAAAAATAAGAAAAAACAGGGGCAATAATACCACCCGCACCCAAATAAGCAATTCTTTCAGGTCGCTGCATCATACCACCTGAATAATCAATGCCCATGGTCTCACCTTTGGCTTTGCTATAACTTGTTACGATCGAACCCAAATAAGCCAGCATGACGACCCAAAAAATAAAACTATCACGATAAAAGAAAGCCAAACCAGTTAATGTAATTCCTTCAGAAACACGATCAAGACAAGAATCAATAAAAGAACCTGCCTCCGTACATCGATTCATAGCCCTGGCCACGCGGCCATCAAAAAAATCAAAACTCGCGCCAAGAACCATTAACCAACCACCCAGACCAAAATGCCCGACAGCAAAAGCAGCCGCAGCAAACACGGCAACAAGAGAACCTAATATAGAAATCGCATTAGGGCTGATTTTAAAATAAATAAAAAATTTAAAAAAAGGTTCAAGCAACCACATCCAGAACTCTCTAATCCATTTATTTAAAACAACGGAAGAATGACGGTCTTCGATATCTTTTGTTTTGGGACGCGTGCGTGAAACAAAGATAAAGGTAACAAAAGCCACAACGATAAAACCGTTGATAACAAATAAAGGCCCAAAGGTAAGCCAAAAATCTAGATTGTTCATAAGTGATGTCTTTTAAACAAATTACAGAATTGATCAATGATTATTCGTAATACAACGCTAGACGATAGACGCTATTACATCTTGTATTTACCAAAATCTTCTGGTTCTAGATTTTCCAGAATTTCTGTCCATTTTTGGGACTTTAATTGGTCCTCAGATTGATTAATGTTTTCAAGTTTACGAGATTTTTCAATAACTTTTTTATCTACATAGATATCTGTCTGGGTTCTGAGAGCAATGGCAATAGCATCTGAGGGACGACAATCAATAGAAAACTTTTTGTTCCCGCCCTGACAATGCAATAAGGCAAAAAAAGTATTGTCCATTAAATCGCTAATTTCGATTTTAACAATCTTCGCATCTAATTCTTCTAGAATAATTTTTATGAGGTCATGCGTCATGGGCCGAGACAGTTCTATTTTTTCTATTTCTGTCGCAATTGCTGATGCTTCTATAAGCCCAATCCAAATTGGCAAAGCAATTTTTCCATCCTCATCTTTTAAGATGACAATCGGCATATTAGTAAAAGGATCAATCGTGAGGCCAGATACTTTCATTTTTACTAAATCAGACATTGTTCTATTCCTTTTTTCAGTTCACAAGGAGTCTTTTATATTCTTATGATAATTAAAATACTAGTAATTTTGTTTTCAATCCCAAAATTTAGGCTTGATATCCCGTAGCTTGCTGCGGGGTCATTCATCTCCTGATAATATTATAGCATATTTTCAAGATCACTCCCCAAATAATGAATGTGGGTTTGCTTGAGAAATAGTAACTCGAGCGAAGTCACCAGGATGATACACATTTTTTGACGTAAAATGAACAATTTTATTATGTTCTGTGCGTCCCATAAAAGGTTTCTGATTCTCTTGTTGCACAGCTTCTACTAATACATAACGCACAGTTCCCACATCAGAGTGATTCTGTTTTAAAGTTATTTCACTATCAAGATCTTGCAACCTTTTGAGTCTCATTTGCTTTTCTTTTAACAATACATCATCAGGCATACGCGCGGCGCTTGTGTGTGGTCTTGGTGAATAAATAAACGAATACGTTTGCACAAAATTAACATCTTTCATCACACTCAGAGTGTCTTCAAATTCTTGATTTGTTTCAGAAGGAAATCCCACAATAAGATCCGTTGAAAAACAAAGGTGAGAATTTTGTTTTTTTAATTTTTCAACAATTGTTAAATAATGCTTACGCGTATAACCTCTGTTCATGAGTTTGAGAATGCGATCAGATCCTGATTGAAGAGGTAAATGAAAATGAGGTGCTAAAATGGGATTGCTGGCAAATTGTTCAATAAGAGCATCACTCACATCCCGAGGGTGACTTGTTGCAAAGCGTAATCGTTTTAGCTCTGTTTGGGACGCTATGCGTTCAAGCAATTGCGCAAATGTAATATCATTATTTTCTTTTAAACCATACGAATTGACATTTTGACCCAGCAAGGTCACTTCCCTAACGCCTAGCTGTGTTAAGCTTTTTATTTCATCTATAATTTGAGTGGAAGGCCGCGATGCTTCACGACCACGTACATGAGGAACAATACAATAGGCACAAAAATTATCGCACCCCTTTTGTATATTAACAAATGCCTTAACACTAACTTCCTTTTGCTCCGGCATGACATGAAGAAATTGATAATCATCTTTTAATTGAAAACCTGTTTTTCTATATGTTTTCTTTGGCGGGGTATCACGATCTTTCAAACAAGACGTCACAAGCTCAGGTAAAAAACCTACCTGATCTGGTCCCATAACAATATCCACAAAAGGAAATCGCTTTATTATACTTTTTTCTTCCTGCTCGGCGACACAACCAGCCACACATATTATGAGATCTTTATCTTCCTTGAGCCGTTTGAGACGACCTAGTTCTGAATATATTTTATGTTCTGCTTTTGCACGAATGCTACAGGTATTCAAAATCACAATATCAGCCTGATACACATCATCAACTTGATTACAGCCCAGCAGCTTTAATAACCCCATCATTTGGCGACTATCTTCAACGTTCATTTGGCAACCAAAGGTTTTTATGTATACGGCGTGTGTCACGTGCGCTTTGATAGTAAATTGGTTTCTTTAAAGCAATACTGTTGTTGAATATTGTCTCAGATACGCAGTACGTTAGAATGAATCGTCTATTTTGATAGCGTCTACAACGCGCTCGACATCATCGTGAGATAATTCATCCATGATATCATGGTAATCATCCTCTGCAAAATAATGTTCGGCTTTACGGGCAAATTGATCGACATTCTTCAAATCCTCGCGAATCGCATTCATATACCCATCAGGATTCTTATGCATGATGTGATCAATATATTTATTGAGATTTTTAATGGCCTTTTTCTTCTGTTGTTGCTTAATTTTCTTCCAGTTTTTTAGATAATGATAACGGCAATAGCCTGTAGTCGTCGCAGCGTTGGAGCACCCTTTTTGCTTGCAAAGTTTTACTGTTCTAATAGCCATTTATTATGAGTTCCTTTTATTCGTGCTCGGCTAACCGCATATAATCATTAGCCTTTATTCTTGCGTCAGCAACAGTATTATCATGTATGGAAAATTCGGGGTTTAGTCAACTGTTAACTGACTTAGCATTCCACGCCGCACGTCGCACATCGCACATCAATTCAAAAAAGAAATCACAGGATTATTAATTTATGTATTATTGTATTTTCAAGAAGCTGTATCTTCTTCATCCAGCTCAATGGCAACAAATCGAGAAGGTCTTACCTTCCCCTTTGTTTGATCAAGTGTGTTCATGAATTTATGATTGTCATCCATACGAAAATTCAAATCTCTTCTTACCTCTTCAGACAAGGTTTCGCTGAGATCTTTTTTCATGTATTCCCGATCTCTTCGAAACCAAAGAATAATGAAAATAATTAAGACGATAAGGCCAATGTATAATAAATAAGGCATAGGATAATGGTTCTCGGGGTCGCGGGTTCTCAGGGTCGCAGGGTCGCAGGGTCGCGGGGTCGCTGGAAAATAAATAGAGCTCCTAGAGATCCCCGAGCTCCTGCGAACCTAATATCAATTAACTATTTCAAACAACACGGCTTTAATTTCTGCCAATTTATCTTTCGCTGTAATCTTCTGTCCAAATATATCTTTTACATACAACGTATCAACAACTTGTTCCACCTTTGTCGATATTTTTGATAATTCTACGTAACACCCCTGTCTCGTTAAACAACTCACAATATCATAAAGCAACCCCAAACGATCATGAGTCAACACATCAATAACCGTATAAAAAGCTGATACATCATTATCAATGTTCACTTCTGTATCAGCTCGTTGCACAGGCTTCTTCAGCATAAATGAAGCAGGCTTTCTTTTTTGAATCAAATGCTCCACATGACTTTTACCAGAAAACACCTCAAACATACGCTTACGTAAACGCTCTACAAGATTTGCTTTTCTCAGACTTTCTTCATTACCACTTTGCACCCGAATTTTTATCAACACATGGCCGTCAGAAAGCATGAAATTTTCCATGGATAAAATATTAATGCCCAATGAAAGCATAACACCTGTCACCAAAGGAATAATGCGAGGATTTGAAATGCTATAGATAAGAACCTCACTAATAGTTCCCTGCGTGATTTCTTTTTCTAGGAGCAGCAAAGATTCATCATCATGATTTGTTATCATGTGAAAGTGTTCATCAATCTCTTCATCAGTATGCGCGAGAACATAACGAGCAGAAATAGATTGCAAAAAAGCTTCCAATCGTTCGCGTTCAATTTTGGATTGTAACCGACCTAAAATTGACTGATGCACATCAGCAACTTTTTTCCGTACAATTTCTTCTGTAGATTCTTCACCCGTCAAAACATCAGCCGTTTTTTTGTATAACATTTGAAGCAGTTGATCTTTCCACTCTGTCCATGCCTCTGCATTCACAGCTCTAATATCAGACCACGTGAGCACAAATAGCATATTGAGCTTTTCAATATTTTCAACAGACTTAGCAAACTCAGTGATCATATGCCTATCCTGAAGATCACGTCTTTGAGACAAATGAGGCATAATGAGATGGGAACGAACAAGAAATTCAACAACCTCTCGATCGGCCTCGTTATAACCTAAACGGGTCATGATGTGATCAGCCACTTCAGCACCAACAACGCTGTGATCACCACCACGCCCTTTACCCACATCATGAAATAACAGCCCTAAACTAAGAAGGTCTTTTCTTTTTATAGACAACACAGCCTGATAATACAGAGAAAAATCTTTTTGATACGTTTCAGCTGTCATAAGCTGTGATAATTGATTTACAGCATAAATAGAATGGGTGTCTACAGTATACACATGATAAACATTGTGCTGCATGCGATTCCGAATATCTTTGAACTCAGGAATCAACGCATCAAAAAAATGGACATCATGCATGGCAAAAAGTGTTTTTCCCAAATTTGTATAATCAGTCATCATTTCACTAAACGCCAAACACACTTTTTTATTTTTTCTAAAATAATCATCAATACGAGGAAGCTCGGCAAGCAGTAAATCTCGCGTTGAAAAATGCACATCTAACCCTGTTTGTTGTACATGTTTAAATAGTGTCATAACACGCGTTAAATCACTTTGTAACAAATCTGGATTTGAATGCATGACTTGATCGTCAACGACCTGAAAACAATCATCCAATTTACAATTCTTGCTCTGATATTTTGGTTCTCTAAGACGCACGCCTAAGTGAGACGCAGATTTTTGCAAAAGGGCTCGGACATTCTGATTCACCTGTGTCGCCACGCTGTAAAAAGAACGCATGAACTTTTCAACACCCAAGGACGTCTCATCATCTCTATAACCTAAATCCTTAGCAATGAGAATTTGAGTGTTGAAATCAATCTGATCACTTTTGCGATGTAATAAACTGTGTAACTTGTTACGTAAACGTAAATAATAGTTTAGCGCTGCCGTAAGTTCTACACAAACCTGTTTATCGATAAAACCAGCTTTTTGTAATCCCTCATAACCATTTTGCAGTCCAATAATATGAGTCATCCAGCGTAAGAGTTGCAAGTCTCTCAAGCCGCCATCGCCCTCTTTTATATGAGGTTCCAAAAGATAAACAGTATCTCCATACTTTTTAAGACGCTCTTCGCGTTCTTTGAGTTTGGCAAAAAACATTTTTTTCTGCACACCCTCTTCTTGCAAATAGGAATCCCTCTCTTCTATGATTTTTTGATAAACAGATTCATCTCCCACAAGTAAACGAGCATCAATAAAGGCTGTAAAAATAGTGTGTTCTTCTTTAAGATAAGAAATACTTTCTTCAAAACTGCGTACCGCATGCCCTACATCAAACTTTAAATCCCAAAGAACATAAAGTATTTTTTTCGCTAACTGTTCACAAAAACTTGTTTCCTCGCACGAAACAACGAACAATAAATCAATATCAGATAAAATAGCCATCTCTTCTCTGCCATAACCCCCGGTGGCAATCAGGGTTAAGTTTTGGCGCACGTTTTTTTCATCTGCACCCAACTCGGTAATAAAGCACGTATACAAATTCAAAACAAGCACATCAATCATGCGTGATCGTAATTTATGGATATCTGTAGGGAGATAATCTTCTTCCATAAAACGACGAATCACGTGATCACATTTCTCAAGATACACACGGACACCTGGCAACACATTTTTTTGTTTGTGTTCGATTGGGGGAATAAAGGATGGGATGTCTTTATTTTTTATGGTGTTCATTAACTCTTTGGTTCTTTAGTGCCAGAGTACCGAAGTGCCAGAGTGCCGGAGTACTTTATACCCAGGAACCCAAAAGCGCCCAAGCCCTATGCCTTAAGCCTTATTTTACCCTGGAACTCCGGCGCTATAGTACTCTAGAACTTCGGTTCTGTAGAAACGTTAATCGCTTCTACCCTATTTCTTCAATAATTTCATGTAGAAAATCAATACAAACAAGAAAGGTCTTTCACCACCACAAAACAACCTTTAAATGATGATCACATTCCTAGCCAAATGCAAAGCTGCCAATAGGCCTGTAATAACGGCTGTAGCGGAACATGGTAAGATATTACTATTGACAATGATTGGCTGTTATCAATATGGTCACATCATCTTCCCTCAAAAAGGGTTTGATGTCTGTTGTCAATAAACTCTCGTCATGCTTTTCTAAAAGACCGCATGAATCAATTCCATTAGATACTTTTATTGAAGTTTCTAAATAACATCGGAGCTTTTTTATGTCAGAACCCTTATCATGCCCTGTCGGCGAAAAACTTGTTTATGCGCCTCATTATTTGCTTGAATGTGATGGTTTTCTCTGTATGAATGTCCCAACAGATCCTCGCTACAATCAAGGCTCTCTGGGGCATTATGAATGTCAGCCAGAACCCACACAAACAAACTGGAAAGGCCTGTGGGAAAAACTGCTATCAGGCTTAAAATAAGAAAAACACGTTTACCTTATTTTATCTCTGCCTTGATCTCATGGAGAAAATTGAGCGCATCAATCGGTGTGAGCTGATTGAGATCAAGTGCCTTAATTTTTAGCACAAGTAATGTTTCTTTTTGCTCAAAAAGACCCAACTGACCCGTACTATCACGCTCAAGATCAGATTGAAAAGACAAATCTTTCAACTCCAAAAGTTTTAAGATTTCTTTGGCGCGTTTCACCGCTTGCGGTGGCAACCCTGCCATGGAAGCAACAACAACTCCATAGCTACGATTTGTTGCTCCTGTTTTCAGCTTCCTGAGGAATATGATTTCACCGTTCCACTCACGCACAGCCATGTGATAATTCTTCACACCTTTTTTCTGCTCCGCAAGATCACAAAGCTGATGATAGTGCGTGGCAAAAAGTGTCCGGGCATGAAGCCTATCATGAATGTCTTCAGCCACAGCCCAAGCAATGCTCAAACCATCAAAAGTTGATGTGCCACGACCAATCTCATCTAATAGAATTAAACTACGCGCTGTGGCTTCTCTTAAAATACGAGACGTTTCCACCATTTCTACCATAAATGTAGACATCCCCTTTTGCAGGTGGTCATGAGCACCCACTCGCGTAAAAACACGATCACAAATACCAATAGTTGCTTTCCCGCAAGGAACAAACGAACCCATTTGTGCCATAATAGTCACAAGTCCTGCCATACGCATAACCGTTGATTTACCGGCCATGTTTGGCCCCGTAATAATGAGTTCACAATTTTGTAAGGCATCTAAAAAAAGATCATTGGGAATATAATTCTCACCGATATTGAGTCTTTCTAAAATGGGATGACGCGCATCTCTTAGATCAAGAACCGTCTCTGTTGTCACGCTTGGTTTTGTGTAATGATATTTTCGTGCCATCCAGGCAAAAGCATGCAACACATCAATCATGGCTAGTGCTGAAGCTGTTTGTTTCATTTCATCACAAGCAGCCGCTATTTCCGCTTTTAATACCGAGAAAATATCGTACTCAATCCGTTTAATGCGCTCACTCGCACCCAGAACCTTTTGTTCATATTGTTTGAGTTCATCATTAATATAACGCTCAGCATTAGTAAGGGTTTGTTTTCGCACATAGGTCTCTGGCACCTTATCTTTGTGCGTATTCGTAACCTCCATGTAATAACCAAAAACATTATTGTAACGGATTTTTAAAGATGAAATGCCTGTCTTTTCGCGTTCCTTGGCCTCCATTTGTGCAATATAACCTTTGCCACTCTTCTCTATAGCACGTAATTCATCGAGCTCATCATGCACACCATCACAAATCATTCGTCCTTCCCGCACAGTTAAAGGTGGCTCTTCAACAATTGTTTGATCAATTTGTTTTGCCAACTCTGTAAAATCGTAAAGTTCTTTTCCAAGTTCTTGTAATAATCTTGATTCACAATGAGCAAGACACTCTTTTATTTCAGGTAAATGATAAAAACTTTGTTTTAAACTCACCGCATCACGTGCATTAGCACTTCCTGTGATGAAGCGATTTGATAGTCGCTCAATATCAGCAATACTTTTAAGTGATTCTCCTAACGATTCTGCCATGGCTTCATGCTTGATGAACTCTTCTACGGTCGCTAACCTTTTATCGATTTCTTTTTTATCCATGAGTGGTGCCCGCATAACTTCTGCCAATTTGCGCGATCCCATAGTTGTTCCACAATGATCCAAATGCCACAACAAAGTCCCTTGCTGACCATCATCTCTGAGGGTTCTAAACAGTTCTAAATTACGAATCGTCGATTCGTCCAAAACCATGTGACTTGTAAGCTGTCGCTCAACAGGCTGTTTTAACAAACCACTTTGGAGAATTTTATTATCATTAAGATGACCTAATAACAAACCTAACACAGAAATATAATCTTGCTCGCCAGTTAGATTTAAGGCTTCTAAGGAAGAAATAGAAAACTGTTCTTTAAGTAAATCACCGGCATAATCTGTGTCACAAAAAAGATCATTTTGAGCTTTATGATATATTGTTGAATAATGAGATAAGATTTTTTGAACGTATTTAGCTTCGCCATCTTTCTCTATATAAACAAGTTCTCGAATATCAAGACGAGCTATCTCATCAATCAAAGCCTCAATAGAATCAACTCGTGCATATTCCAATTGCCCTGTAGACACATCGCACAGTGAATAAACGATAGACGATGGACGATGGACGTTAGACGATTCTAACATACACATGAGATAATTATTAGTGCGAGCGGAAAGAGACTGGTCTTCCATAATAATACCGGGGCTCACAACGCGTGTGACTTCTCTTTTCACAATACCTTTAGCCAATTTTGGATCTTCCACCTGATCACAGATAACAACCTTTTTTCCCTTGGATACAAGTTTACTAATATAACCTTCAACAGCATGATAAGGCACACCGCAAAGAGGAACAGGGTTATCAGAGCTTTTGTTTCGTGTGGTAAGTGTAATATCTAAAAGTTCACTAGCTTCTTTGGCATCATCATAAAACATTTCATAAAAATCACCCAAACGATACATAAGAATAGAATCTTCATGCTCAGATTTGATCTCAACATATTGCCGCATCATGGGAGTAAGTTTGATTTTTTTGGGGGATTCGGTATTTTTCTGAGTCTCAGCCATTTTCGCCGAAAAAACAGATACCTGCTCTTAAGTCAACAGAGAAAGGTTGATAAAGATTACTTTATCAAGTATACTTTATTAAGTAAGCTTGATAAACAAAGCGACAACCTGCTCATAAAAGGGTTTTTATGAAAAATATTAAAGACTTATCCCCAAAGCAAATCAACCAACATGTTAAAATAGGTACAAAATTACCACTGGCAACCAGTCTACACTATCCTTCCAGAGGCCAAACAGCCATTCAAGAACTATACTTAACAAAAATTGGAAAACTCTTTCTTAAGAAGACCTCTAAACGAAACCACCAAGATTGCCAAGTAAATGAAAAAAATGGCTCTTTAGCTGAAAGAGAGTATTGGTGTTTTTGCTTAGCAAGATACATCGGTTTAAACACTCCACCATTATGGCTTATTGATAAAAACACTACTATACAAATCTGGTTTAATATTCCAGATGCACACATATACACATCATCACATGGAAAAATGTTTTTTTTAGCTGAAAACATTTATAATTGTGCATTGTTCGACTGGCTAACAGGTCAAATAGATCGTCATAATGCTAATTATCTATATGATTATATAAATAAGAAAATAATTCTCATTGATTCAGCACATTCTCTTTTAAAACATACTGGTTCTCTCCCTGATTACTTAGAAAAATTCGAACTCATCAATGATTCAGATTTTTCAAAAAAACAACAAACTATAGTTTCAAAAAAACTATTATCTCTTTCAAAAAACAAATTAGAACAACTCATTCCTCTCAAAGATTTATCAGAAAAAAAGGCTCTATTATGGCGACATAATCAAATAAAACAAATAAATACTATAAAAGATATTATTGAACTCTACAGGAGAAACAAATGAAAAATTATGACTCTCAAAAAATAGACCAATTCATAAACGCTCTGCAGCTTTCAATAAATAGTAGTATCAATTCTATTACCGATAATGATGCTGATAATCACTATTCCATTAACATTACAAAACAGAAAAATGATACTCAATTACAATACTTTACAAAGATAATAAAAGGACACTGGACTAACCAGTCAACTTATTTAATTCAAGACACAGATACTGCATTTTCTCAGGATTTTATCAATTTTCTTCTCGTAACAAGACTCAATAAAGACAACATGATTAAAATAGCAGATATCGACAGTATTTATACGCTATTTGTTGATAAACTTGGATTTTTTCAAATTAATGAAAACAACATTATCATTTCCAATTCAGAACAGTTAAGAAATATTATTTTTGAAACCATCAAAAAAAATAATTTTACTCTTAGAGAAATATCTGAAAAAATTGGTATAACACAAACAGCACTCAGCAATTACAAAGCAGGATCAGATATACGAATAAGTAGTCTTTTGAAAATCCTTAAAGTCCTCGATCTAAAAATGATATTAGACTAACCACTAATCACAAATCATGTGTGGAAGATTTACCATAACCCGTCCTCTTATCGAATACATCAACCTCTTTGGACTGGTGCCAACGAGTTTTGAGTTTCCACCACAATACAATGCTCACCCTTTACAAAAACTCCCTGTTATTTCTTCACAAAAACCAAAAGAAATCGAATTCTATCAATGGGGACTTGTGCCTCACTGCGTATAGCGGCCCAAAGTGGCCAGTCATGACGGTTCAAAGTGGCCACCCATAGCGGAGGAAAATGGCCACCTATAACGGTTTCAAAGTGGCCACTTTTTTTAAGATTTCCGCGATTGGTGGTCA
>JAHJDR010000373.1 GCA_018812345.1 bacterium
GATTATCCTAGTTTAGGTTTTGTGGGTGATGTTGTTAAAGTAAAACCAGGTTTTGCCCGTAATTTCTTATACCCTAAAAAAATAGCTATTCCTGTAACCACAGAGAGCATGGAATTATTTGAACACCGTAAAAGACAACTTCAAGTAAAGAAAGCTGCGAAGAAAAAAGATGCTGACGTGTTGAAAACAAAAATTGATGGTACAGCCATTTCTCTTGAGCATGCGGCAACAGCAGATAACAAACTTTTTGGATCGGTTACGCTTACTGAAATTCATGATAAACTTAAAGGTGCTGGTATTGAATTAGATCGTAAGCTCATTCGTTTAGAAGCTCCTATTAAAGCTATTGGCGTATTTGATATCGAAATTAAACTACACCAAGAAGTTTCCGCACACGTTAAGTTGACTGTGACGAAAAAAGCAGACTCTCAGGAAGAAAAAGAAGCAAAAAAGCTAGCTAAGAAATCAGCCCCTAAAAAGGTTGTTGCCCAGGAGCCTGTAGCAGAAGAGGCTGTCGCTGAAGTTCCTGCAGAAGAAGTTGCTCAAAACGAAGAAAAAAAGGAAGAAACAGCCTAATAAAACTAATTGTTTAACAGGCTTAAATTGCTAATGATTTTGTAATAAAGGTTTTGAAATCATCATTAATGATGTCAGAACCTTTTTTTTTTGTAATTTTCACAGAAAGTTAGCGAGTTGCTATTGACGTATACCCCCTTTTCTTTCTAAACACTTGTGAATGTCACAAGCCAAGAGAAAAACAAACCAAACAAATTTTCCACCCGTTATGCATCACTCAAAAATTCCACCGCAGAACATTGAAGCAGAACAAGCTATTCTTGCCTCTATTCTTATAGATAATCATGCACTCAATATTTGTCTTGAATTTATCAATGCGGATTCATTTTACAAAGAAGCACATAAGATAATTTTTAAGGGCATGCTTGATTTAGGTGAAAAAAATGAACCCATAGATCTGGTTACCATTAATGTTCATCTCGATAATAAAGGCTTACTTGATCAGGTTGGTGGGAGTGCTTATTTATCACATTTAGTAGATTCTATTCCCACGGCGGCAAATGTTTCCAGTTATGCACAGTATGTTCGTGAAAAATCTTTGTTAAGAAATCTTATCAATGCGAGCACAGAGATTGTTGGCGAGTGTTTTGAATCTGATAGTGACGTGGGAGAACTTCTTGATCGCGCTGAAAGTAAAATATTTGCCCTGTCTGAAAAGAAAGCTACTAAAGGATTTACGCAGGTTAAAGATTTAGTCAAAGGAACCTACAAACAAATTGAAACTCTTTTTGAACAAAAAGGGCACCTCACAGGCATTGCGACAGGATTTAAAGACTTTGATCAATTAACAGCAGGTTTGCAAAAAAGTGATTTAATCATAATTGCCGGACGTCCTTCAATGGGCAAAACAGCCTTTGCCATGAATATTGTGGAAAATGCTTGTCGAACAATGAATGCCAAGGCAGCTGTTTTTTCTTTGGAAATGAGTAAAGAATCTCTCATGATGCGCCTATTAACCTCTCAAGCTCGTATTGATGCCTCACGTGTGCGTACAGGAAATTTAGATGAATCAGATTGGCCAAAACTTTTGGCTGCTGCTGAGACCATGTCTAACCTACAAATCTATATTGATGATCAACCAGCGCAAAACACATTAGAAGTGAGAGCTAAAGCCAGGCATTTAGCCAAAACAGTAGGCGGCCTTGATATTATTTTGATTGATTACATGCAGCTCATGCAAGCTGCGGGCAAACATCAATCGCGGGAACAAGAGATTTCAGAAATTAGTAGATCGTTAAAGGCACTGGCAAAAGATTTGAGTGTTCCTGTAATTGCTATTTCCCAGCTCAACCGTTCTTTAGAAAGTCGTCAGAATAAACGTCCTATGATGAGTGATTTAAGAGAATCAGGTGCCATTGAACAGGACGCTGACTTAATTGGCTTTGTGTATCGTGATGAAGTGTATAACCCTGATACACCTGATAAGGGTATGGCGGAAGTGATTATTGGCAAACAAAGAAATGGTGCTATTGGAACCTGCCGCATGGCTTTTGTGAATAAATATGTTCGTTTCGAAGATTTGGTATATGAGCGCGAATACGAATATGAACCATCGGATGATAATATGCCTGGCGATGTCCCTATAGATGGCAATGATATAAATCCGGAAGATGTAATTTTTTAGTTGTCCGTTGACCGTTGTCCGTTATCCGTTGATGAACGGTAACCGGAAACCGGTAACCGGAAACCGAAGTGATATATTTAGACTATAACGCTACAACCCCAATTGATTCACGCGTTCTAGAGGTGATGGGGCCTTATTTAACAGAAATATTTGGGAATCCTTCTAGTAAGACACATGCCTTTGGTTGGGATTCTGAAAAAGCTGTGACCAAAGCCAGAGAAACCATTGCCCATTATATTGGCGCTCAAGATTCAAAATCTATTATTTTTACAGCAGGTACAACAGAATCAAATAATATGGTCTTAAAAGGGGTCTTTTATTCCGCAACAAAAAAACCAGCACATATCATTACGCAAAAAACAGAGCATGGTAGTATTCTTGCCACGTGTGAATTTTTAGAAACATTGGGCGCTGAAATTACTTATTTAGATGTTGATGAGTATGGGCTTGTATCTCCTGATGCCTTGAAAAGTTCTATAAAAGAAAACACAGTGCTGGTGAGTATTATGACAGCCAATAATGAAATAGGAACGGTGCAGCCCATAAAAGAATTAGCGGCAGTGACCCATGAGTTTGATGGTGTGTTGTTTCACACAGATGCCGCGCAATCGATTGGAAAAATGCCAACACATGTTGTCGATGATGCGATTGATTTATATAGTTTTACCGCCCATAAAATCTATGGCCCCAAAGGTGTTGGTGGACTTTATATGTCGCCAAAAGCGCGCTCCAAAATGGTTCCGCTTATTCATGGTGGTGGGCATGAGTTTGGTTTGAGATCAGGAACTCATAATGTTGCCGGTATTGTAGGCTTGGCTAAATCTATTGAAATTTGCTGTTCAGAAATAGAGGCAGAGGCTTTCCAGCACATCAAACTTAGGGACTACATCATTAAAGAAATTATGGAAAAGGTTGATCATGTCACCTTAAATGGTCATCCCACACAACGCCTACCCAGTAATGTGAATTTATCCATACGTTTTATTTCATCAGCAGATCTCATCGCAGCCTTACCGCATATTGCGTTTTCAACAAGTTCAGCTTGTTCCTCAAATTCAGCCAAACCATCATATGTGATCATGATGTTAGCCGGTGATGAAGAACGCGCAAAGTCATCCATCCGTCTCAGTGTGGGGCGCTTCACATCTCAAGAAGAAGTGGCCAAAGCCACAGCGGACATTATCGTAGCAATAAAGTCCCTTCGTGAAAAGTCTTTAGAATATGAGATGTTTAAGAAACAAAAGTGAATTGTATCGATCACAATAAGAAACAACAGACGACAGATGGACACAAGTCTAACAAAAAAATAATCACAATAAACAAATAACCATATAAAAACACAATACAAATAAGAAAAAATCTGGACACAAATGTGTCCGATAAATTATAAAATAACGTAACTAATTTCAGAAATTGTCGATAATAAAGGCATAGAAAGGGTCGAGGTTCGATGGATCGAAGGGGCCATGATTTTAAATCTTTTTATAGGAGCAAATTATGACAACATTACATGCAACGATTAATAACCAAAGTGTAGATGTATCTTTAAGCAGAGTTGATGTGGCGCGCCTACAGGAAGCTGTTGGTGGCGTAGATATTTCCAAGTTAGGACATATTTCATTAACCCAAGATAGTGTTGTCATAGGTGATCATGATATCTGCCCACAATCGCAATACATAGTTTCTCAATCGGGAATGAAAAAAATACACCAAACATACTCTAGATTAGAGGGAGGGTTATTGATGGATGATAGGTGTTTGCCCGTATCAAAATACAAGAGTGAAGCTGTGAGCTTACCTGCTGCTTCTGCCGAAGTTTATACCCAAGCGAGAACTCTTTTAGAATCATTTGTATCAAGACAAGCTGAATCAAAAGCGCAAGGAGCAGAAACACAGCAACAAAGCACTTTGGATGTCATTATGAGTAGCTACATGAAAGCTAAAGCAGAAGGACTTTTTTAAACAAAATACATAAATGTTGTCTTATAAAACTCCCGCACAGGTTGTGTGGGAGTTTTTTTTCAAAATCTCTTGTAAAAACCTACCTTTAGGCTTATTTGACAAATAGTAAATCGGTATTAGCTTACTTATATGAGCCGGCGCGCCAATGTGCCGATGCACCGACGATCCGTGTTAAATAACTTTCATCGGCTCATCGGTTCATCGGCTCATCGGAGCATAATAAAAAATGTCCCAAGATTATTACAAAGTGCTGGGCGTGAAAAAGACCGCGTCCCATGATGAAATTAAAACAGCGTTCAAAAAACTAGCCCGAAAATATCATCCTGACGTTAATCCAGAAAAAAGTGCTGAGGCTAAGTTTAAAGAAGCCTCTGAAGCCTATGAGGTATTAGGGGATGCTAAAAAACGAAAACAATATGATACAATGGGATCATTTAATTTTGGTTCTCGTGGTCCTCAAAATCCTTATTCAGAAAACTATTGGCAGAATGCGAACATGAATGAAATAGATATTGAGGATATTTTTGGAGATATTTTTGGTTTTGGTGGTCCCAAGCGGGGTAGGCGTACAAAAACGAATTTTGATTTTGGTGGTTTTAGCAATCGTCGCGCTGCAGGTTCTGATGCCCAATGGACATTGCCTTTGGATTTTTTGTCCTGTGTTAATGGTTTTGAACAACAAATTCTGACAAGCGATGGAAAAAAGATTAAAGTAAAAATTCCCGCTGGTGTCGACAATGGATCAAAAATAAGACTGACAGGAAAGGGGAATCCTGGTGTTGGTGGTGGTAAGCCAGGTGATCTTATTATTGAAATTAAAATGGAACCTCATGCCCAGTTTACGCGTGATGGTAATGACATCCACATCAATCTTGATGTTGCTCTCAAAGATGCTATTCATGGGACAACAGTCAAAGTGCCCACGGTTTCAGGTAATGTCGATATTAAAATTCCTGCAGATTCTCAAAGCGGACAAAAGATGAGGCTCAAAGGAAAGGGCGCAAAAAATATGCGTACAGGTCAAACAGGTGACCAGTATGTGCATTTGATTGTGAAGTATCCTGTGGGCATGAAGAAGAAAGATAAAGAGGAAATTTTAAAAATATTGGATAAATATTGATTGTGCTCAGTGTCCAGTGTTCAGTGTTGCCTTAGCCACTGTGCACTGATCACCGGGCACTGGTCACTATAATATGAACATTAACAAATACACACATAAAGCCCAAGAAGCAATTCAAAGAGCTCAAACCCTCGCCCTGGAATATGGTAATCAGGAAATCACAGAACTACATTTATTAAAGGCCTTGTTAGGCGAAGACGATGGTGTGATAAAACCTCTTTTTGAAAAAATTAAAGTTCCTGTGGCTCAGTTAGAACAGGATCTGGATGAGGGTTTAAAGAAATTACCACAGGTCAGTGGCGGCACGGGGCAGTATTTGGCTAATAATTTACGTCTCATGTTTGCGGCAGCCGAGAAACAGGCACAAGAACTTCATGATGATTTTGTGAGCACAGAGCATTTTATCATGGCTTTGGCTGAATCAAAATCAGAGAATATAAAAAATCTTTTTAGGGAATTTAACGTTACTAAGAAAGAAATTTTAAATGTTCTCAAAGATATTAGAGGGAACCAACGTGTGATGGATCAAAATCCAGAAAATAAATACCAAGTTTTAGAAAAGTACACGATTGATCTGACTAAGAAGGCCCAAAAAGGCAAGCTGGACCCTGTGATTGGTCGTGATGAGGAGATTCGTCGTGTCATTCAAGTGTTATCACGACGCACGAAGAATAATCCTGTGCTTATTGGAGAACCAGGTGTTGGTAAGACCGCGATTGTCGAAGGCATTGCCCAACGTATTATTAATGGTGATGTGCCAGATACACTTTCTGGGAAAAAATTATTAGGGCTTGATTTAGGCCTTCTTCTAGCGGGAACAAAATTTCGTGGTGAGTTTGAAGATCGACTCAAGGCGGTGATTAAGGAAATCACAGCTGCAGATGGTGAAATTATATTATTCATAGATGAACTTCACACACTCATAGGTGCAGGAAGTGCTGAAGGAGCTATGGATGCGAGTAATATGTTAAAACCAGCGTTAGCCAGAGGAGAATTGCGTTGTATAGGGGCTACGACGCTCGATGAATACAGAAAACACATTGAAAAAGATGCCGCCTTAGAGAGACGCTTTCAACAGGTTTATGTGGGAGAACCCACTGTAGAAGATACCATTGCAATCTTAAGAGGTTTGAAAGAAAAGTACGAAGTTCACCATGGTGTGCGTATTCTGGATTCTGCTATTGTGGCAGCCGCTACTTTGTCACATCGTTATATAACTGATCGCTTTTTACCTGACAAGGCCATTGACCTTATTGATGAGACCGCATCGAAGTTGCGGATTGAAATTGCTTCAATGCCGCTCGAGATTGATGAAATTGAACGAAAGATTATTCAACTGGAGATTGAAAAACAATCACTCAAACGTGAAACAACAAAAACGGGTAAAGAACGTTTAGAAAAACTCGATAGAGAATTAGCAGGACTTAAAGAAAAAAGTACGGCTCTGAAAGTTGTTTGGCAAAAAGAAAAAGATGCCATTGTAACAATCAAAAAACTCAAAGAAGAAATTGAAGATACAAAGGTTTTATTTGAGCAAGCTGAACGTGAGGGTGATTATAATAAGGCAGCAGAATTAAAGTATGGGCGCTTGCTTGAACTTAAACAAACTTTAGAAAAAGCCGATGAGGATTTAAAGCAAGACACGTCTCAAAAGCGCATGCTTAAAGAAGAAGTCACTGATGATGATATTGCTGAGATAGTGTCTCGTTGGACAGGCATTCCCATGTCGCGCATGCTTGAAGGCGAGGCACAAAAACTTCTAAAAATGGAAGAGCGTTTGAGGCAACGTGTTGTGGGACAAGAAAATGCGATTGAACGTGTGAGTAATGCGGTACGCAGATCGCGTGCTGGTCTTCAAGATGAGCGTCGCCCCATTGGGAGCTTTTTATTTTTAGGCCCCACAGGAGTGGGAAAAACAGAGACAGCTAAAGCCTTGGCAGAGTTTCTATTTGATTCTGAAGACGCTATTGTACGTATTGATATGTCTGAGTTTATGGAAAAACATTCTGTGTCTCGTCTTATTGGTGCCCCTCCTGGTTATGTGGGTTATGATGAGGGGGGATATTTGACAGAGTTGGTACGACGGCGATCGTATTCCATTGTTTTGCTCGATGAAATTGAAAAAGCACATCCGGATGTTTTTAATGTGCTTTTACAAATTCTCGATGATGGGCGCTTAACAGATGGTCAAGGCCGTACTGTTGATTTTCGCAATACAGTCATTATCATGACCTCAAATATAGGTAGTCTCGAGTTGTTGGGAGAGAAGGATTCTGTTGCCGCGCAAAAGCAAGTGATGCAAATCCTCAAGCAGAGTTTTCGTCCAGAGTTCTTAAATCGTATTGATGACATTGTGTTTTTTAACACTCTTACGCAAAAAGATATTAGGAGAATTGTAGCAATCCAGCTTAGAATATTGAAGAAGCAACTAGAGGCACGTCACATAACAATTACATTATCCGATGAGGCCCTCGATTACTTAGGTGAGTTGGGTTATGACCCAGCTTATGGAGCCCGACCCTTGAAGAGAGTTTTACAAAAAATGCTTATCGATCCGTTAGCGCAGAAAATATTAAAGGGAGAGGTTGCAGAAGGAAATAGTATTATTGTTGAAAAACGAAATTCGAATTTCGAAATTCGAATTTCGAAATTCGAAACAATATCTAAATTCTAAATCCAAAATTCTAAACACACGTTTAACTATGTTTTGATATTCGATATTCGGATTTGTTTCGTTTTTCGGATTTCGAATTTCGGATTTGAATAATGTTAGATTTAAACAGGCGTTCCGCCCCTCTTCAAATACTCTTCATAAAGCTGCCCATAAAGATGCCATTGCATGATCATGACGAGAGGAAAAACAACATAGGCGCCGACACAACAAAGTAGGGCACCTATAAGCATGGACACCATGCCCACGACAAAGAGAAAAAGAAAAACTAAAAACACATCAACCCACATTTTCTTTGTGAAATCGAGAATAAAGTCTTTGTTAAATGTGGCACCAAAGTTTTGTCCCAAAGTGCCACCAATCATGCAGGGTACCATGACAAAGTGCACAATGAGGAAGATGGGAATGTAGATAATATTGGTGAGTATCATCGCGATGAACATGCTGGGGTCTTCTTTGCCTGCTATGGTGAGTCCCATTAACCCAAAATTCATGAAGATAAACACAAAGCCAACAGCTATGCTGGGAAGGAACATTCCTAAAAAAGGCCAAATACCAATTCTGAGGTAGTCTCCTAAAAGATTAAGGTCAAAATTAGGTAAGGTATCTTTTTTTGATTTATGGTTATCAATTAGCATTTTGCCTAAATAACCCATGAAAAATATCATGCCAATGATAGGTATAATAGCGCTGATAATGCCCATGAGGAGAATAAACCACCATCTCGGATTTTCAAAAATAAAAGTTAGGGAGCGCATGTATAGCATAGTTTGAGCCGAGGAGCCTATGGGCCGATGAGCCGATGAAAAAAAACATGGGATCATTGGATCGCTGGCGCGTCGGAGCAATTATTTAGTTTCGTCCATTCTTTTCAGAATTTCCTTTTTTTTCTCTTTGTCAGTTGCTCTTTTATAATGCAAATAATTTCTGTATTCTGTTTTCTCCATCATATCATAATCAAAGGGTTCTCTTTTGGTGTTAAGCTTTACATCTTCTGAAATTGATATAATGGGGTGTTCAAAAAAAGCACATTGTGTGCAGAGTAAAAAGAGTATTGCGAAGATTATTTTTAAGAAGTACTTAATCATTAACATGAATAACTGGCCAAGATTAATAGCATATTTTACTTTTTTTGTCTTGTTTTTGCTTTGTGTGACTCCAGCAAGGGCTACGACGCTTCCACATGATGGTAAATTGCGTCTTTATGTCTATCATGTGAATGAATTTCTTGAGGTGACATATCTAGACGAAAATGGCCAATGGATTGATTCGGCCTATGAAAAAATAAACTATATATATCGCTCGCGTGGTGATGAGCAAGTTGGCAACATAGATAAGTGTCTTATTGAGCTGGCGGATCATGTACAAGATCATTTCAATGTTGATACGATTGAAGTTATTAGCGGTTATCGCAGCCCAGTCTTTAATAAATCCTTAAAAGATACAGGGCATAATGTGGCCAATGAAAGCTTGCACACAAAAGGCTTAGCCTCTGATATCCATATAGATGAGATAAAAGAAACTACACTTCGTGATTATTTATTGGGAATAAAACAAGGTGGTGTGGGTTATTATGGCGATAAACTCATGGTGCACATGGATTTTGGCCCAGCTCGTGCTTGGTATTCAGGCAATTTTCGTGAAAACACAGAAGTTGGTTTGTTTAATGAAAAATCATCTATTAAAATCAGAACATCAAAACTCTATTATAATCTGCACGAATCACAAGATATTGTTTTTGATGGTATTCACGAAAAAAAGAAATGGGCACCCCATGTTGTTTTACAAAAATTTCATCGAGGGCAGTGGGTTACGTGCTCTTTGGTAGAATTTAGACTTTATGATAATCGCAAAACATTGATACAAAGCTGGAAAAAAAGGATTGTTCTGGAACCGTTATTTAAGAATTTACAAAACATGTCTCCTTTTGGCAAATTTCGTTGGCGCTATGAGTACGGTAACACATGGCAATATTCGAATGAGTTTTATGTGAAGAAACTATGAATCGACGGTTCGAAGGGTCGATGGCTCGATGGAAAAGAAAATAAGAGGGGAACCGAAGTGCCGGAGTGCCAGGGTCCCAGAGTTAAAATAATGAATATAACAAGAGAAGAATTTAATAAGTTAGCAGAAGAGTACACAGTGATTCCCGTGTATGAAACTTTGCCAGCAGATTTGGAGACTCCTGTATCTGCTTTTTTGAAATTACGCACAGGGCATTTTGATTTTTTGTTTGAATCAGTTGAAGGGGGCGAGAAATGGGCGCGTTATAGTTTTTTGGGAACAACGCCTCGCAAAATTTATCGCTATAGTTCTCAAAAAATTGAGGTGAGTACGCCTGATGGTAAGACCAAGACAATAATTTGTGATGATAATATATTTGCCCCGCTTCAAGAAGAATTTGCTTCCAATCAAGTCTATCAAGATCCAGAGTTGCCTCGTTTCTTTGGTGGCGCTGTCGGGTATCTTGGCTATGATCTGGTGCAAGCCTTTGAAGATATCACACTAAAAAATTCTTCGTATGAGGATTTGCCAGAGTATTATTTGTTTTTAACAGATTGTGTTGTTATTTTTGACAGCCTCAGTCAAACCATGAAGCTTGTGAATACGCTCATGATTGATGAAAATATAAGAGGCGATGAGGACGCTTTAAAAGAGGCTTATGATCAAGCCATCACAAAAATTAATTTTATTAAAGACAAATTAGCCAAGCCTGCTCGTGTTCCTCAAGAAGAGGCTTTGTTGCACAATAGTGAACCCACGATGAATATCACAAAACACAATTTCTGTGAACAGGTTGCAAGAGCCAAAGAGTACATAAAGTCCGGGGATATTTTTCAGGTTGTGTTATCTCTTAATTTTGAAGTGGCTCAGAATAACAGAGATCCTATTAGTCTTTATAGGGCTTTGCGACGGTTGAACCCTTCACCATACATGTATTATCTTAGGTTTAATGATTTATGTGTTGTGGGGGCTTCACCAGAAATTATGGTGCGCTTAGAAGATAATAAAGTGGAAGTGCGTCCTATAGCAGGGACACGTAAACGGGGAAAAGATGCGCAAGAGGATCAAAAACTTGAGCAAGAATTAAAGGCAGATCCCAAAGAGAGGGCCGAACATATCATGCTTGTTGATTTAGGACGCAATGATCTAGGACGTGTTGCTAAAACAGGTTCTATTGTGGTTGATGAGAAGGAAATTGTTGAACGTTATTCTCATGTCATGCATTTGGTGAGTCATGTGTCAGGTGAACTTGCTGCAAATAAAAATGCTTTTGATGTGATCAAGGCAACGTTTCCTGCAGGAACCTTAAGTGGCGCTCCTAAAATTAGGGCCATGGAAATAATTGAAGAGTTAGAAAATCATTCGCGTGGTATTTACGGTGGCGCCATTGGCTATATAAGTTATTCCGGGAACACAGATCTTGCGATAGCCATTCGCACAGCAGTTTTACATAAAGAAAAAATAATCATTCAAGCAGGCGCTGGAATTGTACATGACTCAGATCCTGAATTTGAATATGAGGAATGTTGCAATAAAGCTAGAGGGGTATTAGACGCTTTAAAAAGCAGTACGGATAACGGACAACGGTCCACGGACAACGAATTATGATACTACTTATCGACAACTATGATTCCTTTACTTATAATTTGGTTCAGTATTTTGGCGAGCTAGGTGCTGATGTCCATGTCATTCGTAATGATGAGCTTAGCTTAGATGCCATCAAGAAATTAAACCCTGAACGTCTTGTGATTTCACCCGGACCGTGTACGCCTAAAGAGGCAGGTGTGTCTGTGGCTCTTATCAAGGAATTTTATAATAAAATCCCAATCTTAGGAGTGTGCTTGGGCCATCAAGCATTGGCTGCTGCCTTTGGTGGCGAGATTGTGCGTGCGCCCACAATCATGCATGGTAAAACCTCAGAAATTCTACACGATGGAAAGACTTTGTATCAGGATGTTTCTAATCCCTTTATTGCTACCCGTTATCATTCCTTAATTGTAGATCGTTCTAGTCTCAGTGACGAACTCGAGGTATCCTCATGGACTGAAGATGGTGTAATTATGGGTTTACGCCACAAAAAATATCCTGTAGAAGGTGTCCAGTTCCACCCAGAGTCAATTTTAACTGAAGTGGGACATGATTTACTCAGGAATTTTTTGGACCTATGAAGAAAAATCATTGGTTCATTGGTGCATTGGCGCGTCGGAGCATATTACAAATGAAAATACACGTTATAATACCCGCCGGGGGATCTGGTTCTCGTTTTGGACAGCATGAGCGCAAGCAATTTTTAACGCTTGAAGGGCGTAGTTTGCTTTATCGTGTGATTCAAATTTTTCATGATTTGCCTATGGTGGCGCAAATATTGGTTCCCATTCCTTTTGATGAATTTTCACGGATTCATGATGATCCTGAGTCATTATATCATAGTGAAAAAGTTAATTATGTGATGGGGGGACGATCACGATCAGTTTCTGTTTATCAGGGCTTTTCCCATTTAATTTGTTGTGAAGAAAATGACGTTGTGCTCATTCATGATGCCGCTCGCCCATTAGTCACAACAGATCTTATCAATAATGTTATCAATGCCACAAAAAAATATGGTGTGGCCATTCCTGCTATTTCAGTCAGTGATACGATTAAGAAAGTTGATGATGATGACGTTGTGAATGCAACCGTAACGCGTAGTCAATTGCGTGCCGTGCAAACACCTCAAGGTTTTCTTCACAAACATCTACTTAACGCCTATGAAATGCTCGATTTTCGAAATGAAAAATACACAGATGAGGCCATGCTCATGGAAGAAATAAATGTGCCTGTCAAAATTATCGACGGCGATAAAGAGAATTTAAAAATTACTACACCATTGGATTTGGTTGTAGCGCAGGAAATACTTAAGACTCGTTGATCGGTTATCGGTTGTCGGTTATCGGTTGTCGTAAAATCTTCACGATAACCCATAACCTATAACCGACAACCTATAACCGACAACCGATAACCTAATAAATTATGGAATGTAAAAAAGAACATAATCTCAAAAATTGCAATTGCACGTACGAAGGGTGTGCGCGTAAAGGGATTTGTTGTGATTGCCTGGCCTATCACCTGCGAAGTCGCCAACTGCCAGCCTGTTGTTTTCCCGCAAAAGCAGAAAAAACGTGGGACCGATCCTTCGAGCACTTTGTAAAGCTAGTTCAAAATGGCGATGTTTGAACGTCGCTCGTTGCTCGTCTCTCGTGTGTAATTCCCGCGAAGGCGGGAATCCAGACCAAAGGAAATATCTTTCCTTAAGCCTTAAGCCATGTGCCTTAAGCCTCTAATATGTTGACTAATTAACAAGTTATCTCTACTATGCCTCAACCGAGGTAACATCATGAAAATTAAACAATTATTATTAGTTTTGTTCATTTTTATAGCAAGTTCTATTCTGTCTTGCGGCAGTGTGGTTGTTGAAGAAGATCTTGAACCTAATCTTGATATTAGTCTAGAGGCAGGTGTGTATTCTCGTGATGCTTTGAGCGGTGAATGGACCCGATTTTCTGATTCAGCCTCTGTTATCACTGTTGGTGATATTGATGATGATGGTCTCGATGATATGATTGGCCAATGGAATGATCAGGGTGGTGTTTTTGTTGAATATGCAGCCAGTGGTACATGGGAAAAAATGGGTGCTACTGGACAAACATTTATTGCGTGTGACTACACGGGCAATAATCATGATGATCTTATTGGTTCTTGGGCTGATCAAGGTGTATATTTTAGGCATGCAGACACAGGTGTTTGGGAGCAAATCACAACAGCTACGCCTTGGATAACGTGTCTTGATCTTGATGATGATGGTACAGATGATCTTGTGGGTAACTGGAATAATGAGCTTTATGCCTATATGAGTACGCAATCCGATTGGGTGAAGCTATCTTCAGGTGCTGTTAATGATTTAGCAGCTTGTAATATTGGTGGTGATAAAAAATTAGATCTTGTTGTGGCATGGGTTGATAATGGTGTTTATTATCGAGATACCAATACACAAGAATGGCACCAGCTTCTCTTAGAAGGTGATCTCATCACCTGTGCTGATGTTAATAATGATGGTGCCAATGACATTGTTTATGGTATTCGCTCTGTCCTCAATCCTGGTTTGTGGGTCAAATACACAGGTGAAAAAGATTCCGTCAATCTTTCAACAGCGGTTCCCGTCGATATATCTGCAGGCGATCTCAATGATGACGGCAAAGATGACCTGATCATGACCTGGTAGCTTCATGGTATCGAAAATATTAAATTACTATCATTAATCCGGGATCGTCTAATGGCAGGACAGCGGACTCTGACTCCGCCAGTCTAGGTTCGAATCCTAGTCCCGGAACTAACCCTTGAAGGTGACAAGTCAGATGATAAGTTGATGCGTAGACAAACAGAAGAAATAGGGAGGTTTAATTGGTAAAGGCTAGAAAAACTAAGAAGAAAGTGATGGAAACAGCAGGAAAAAGTACGTTTGTTACCAGAAAAAATGTTTCAGAACTACGTATTGACGATAACATAGCGAAAAATGTGGAGCTAATGTCTGATGAGTGGACATCATTAAATCCTTCAGAAAAAGATATGGGAGTCGTGAAATTTTATCTTGATAAGGGTGTTTCAACAACAGTTGTTGGCACTGTCTATGGCCTTGATTTTGAAATCAATGTTAAGTGGTGTAAGGTCAATGTTTTCTTCGACTATTATAACAAAAGGCTAAAGATATTTGATTACAAGGTAACAGACTTTTCAGCACTGACACAACGTTTGGTTTGGTTAGCTAAACACAATAAATTTGATAAAATTTTTGTTAAAGCTAGAAAGAGGGATTTTCAAAGGTTTCTCTCACATGGCTTTGTACTGGAAGGCATATTGAGATATTATTTTAATGGAGATGACGCTTATGTTCTTTCAAGGTTTTCATCGAAATCAAGAGCCATAAGCAAAAATCTTATTAGTGAATCTGAGTTAATTGAAGGTTTGATTTATAATACTGAAAAAAAGAAAGTTAAGAAGCTCGAATCTGATATTAAAATGATTACAGCTACAGCTGAGCATATTCCACAACTGACTTTTATATATAAAAGCGTATTCGAAACATATCCTTCTCCCTTGACCAACCCAGACTATATAAAATCAACGATGGATAGAAATGTTGTTTATAAGATAGCTGTGCAACAGGGAGAAGCGATTGCAGCTGCCAGTGCAGAAATTAATAAAAAACATTCAAATGCTGAAATGACCGATTGTGCAACAACACCCAAAGCAAGAAATAAAGGTTTGATGCAGCATATCTTGATATCATTAGAAAAAGATTTAAGAAGGATGGACATTAAGACGGCCTATACTCTTGCAAGAGCAAAGAGTGTGAGCATGAATAAAGTTTTCTTTAGATTAGACTATGAGTATTCAGGACGCCTAATTAATAATTGTGATATTTTTGGTAGTTATGAAGATATGAATATATGGGTGAAAAAATTATGATTGAATGGTCCCTTTACTTAAAAATATTTACTGGTTTATTTGCCATCATTAATCCTTTGGGGGCTATTCCTATTTACATTAGTTTACTGGGTGACGAGCAAAAGGCAGAACGAAAACGTCATTTAAGAATAACGGCACTGACTGTTTTTTGTGTATTGACGTTTGTTTTATTTACGGGCGAAGCTGTGCTTCATTTCTTTTCTGTTAGTCTTGAATCGTTTAAAATTGCCGGTGGTTTGTTGATCATGCTTATGGCTTTTTCCATGTTACAGGCCAAACAGCCAGGCTCTAAGCACACAAGAGAAGAAAGATTAGAAGCTCAGGAAAAGGAATCTGTTGCCGTTGTTCCGCTTGCCATTCCTTTGTTAGCGGGTCCTGGCGCTATAAGCTTTGTGATCATGTATTCAAGTCTTCATCAAACATTTAATCATAAACTCATCATTTTTCTCATTCTCCTTATTATTTCTTCAATCATTTATATTCTTTTCTACATTGGACCTGCGGTTACAAAATTTCTGGGCAAGACTGGAATCAATATTTTTACCCGTATTATGGGGCTTTTTATTGCTGCGATTGGCGTCGAACTTATTACGTCAAGTCTGATTGAAATATTTCATAGAATATAACAGTGATATCGTTTAGATTTTATAATCAATAATCGTTGTACCACGATCTATTGGCTGGTCATCTTCATATTCTTCCGTTGGGTCTTCGTCATAATCTTGAGGAGGGGTGTCATCTATGTAGAGGGGCGTTCGTCCCTCATCTTGAATTTCAGGTTTTTCTCTTTGTGGGATAATAGGGATTTCTTCTGTTATGGGAAGTTCTGGAAAAATGATCACTCCTTTGCCATCTGGTGTTGGGAGTATCCAACCTGTATCCTCTTCAACATCTGTATCAGGAGTTTTTCCGCCTAAAAAAGCCTTTCTGGCTACAATAGGCAAACGAAAACTATGTACTGCCGTAAGGCGTTGAAAGCGTGGTGCTGCTCTTTGTAAAAATAGATCTGCACTTGCTCTGCTAAAACTATTGATTGGTGTCACACCCAAATTTAATGCTAGAGGTCTATATGCCGCGATGGGAAGAATCATTGTGCCCCTATTGTCGGTTGAAAGCTGAATAAGTTTCGTTTAATTATAAGCTAATGAAATAACAAGGGAATTATATCATGACAATTTTAGCCAGCCAAGCACCCAGGCCAGCTATGAAAAACTGGGCATCTGCTAATATATTAAACCAGGCATAGTGGCTGGGCTGAAGTTTACGGTTAAATTTCATGAAAAACCAAATGTAGATGAGAACAGGGATTTGAAAAAGAAAAACAACAGGGCTTGTGCGTGAAAAAATGTTGCTGGGTAGCATGGATAAGACGGCAAAAACGAGAAGACCGGCAAAACAAATCCATAAACCAGATAGCATGAGTTTTTTTGTTTCTCGCTCACCGATAATAGAGACCAAAGTTTCACGGCCAAAAATACGATCACCTTGAATATCTCTTAAATCAAAAATCAAAGTTCTATAGTAAGCCATACAAAACATAGCGATGAAAAAAGACACTGTTGAGGGGTTAAAAATAAAATTGTCTTCTACGGCATGAGGAACAAAAGTAACGAGCACAGCCCAGGCAAGTGCTGTGAAAAAATCGCGTGATGTGGGAATGTCTTTGAGGTTGCGGTATTTAAAAAACTTCTTAAATGTTTTAGGTATGAGTGTCAGGTGATACAGAGTGCCCGCTAATGTAGCAAAAAGCATGAGAACAAAAAGAGTGTGATTGTATGTGAAGCTAATAATGAGCAACGTAAGAATGCAGAAAACTGTGAACGAGAATAAAACCTTTTTATGTTTTTGATAAAACTGATAACGATGAATGCCTAAATGTCTGGTGCTTTCCATGTTGGCAATGCCATTCCATAAATGCATGGACATGAAATAAAGAAAAACAAGAAGCTGGGCTGTCAAAGAAATGCCACGTCCTTGCAAGAGGGAAGATGTGTAGGTCATGATGGCCGCACCCAGAGCAACAAAGAAATTTAAGTGCGCTAGAATATCTAATGATCTGAAAAAAAGATTTTTAAGACTTGTCTTACTGGTATTGTTAAATGTGTAAATATGATCCACAACTCGTTTGATCATCCAGTTGGGTGTTGAGGCACCAGCAGTTATGCCCACTGTTTCACAAGGCTCCAGTTCTTGCCAATTAATTTCTTGCTCTGTTTCAACATGTTGCACCTTTGTGTATTCACGGGCAATATTGGCCAGTCGTAAGGTATTGGCGCTATGTTTACCGCCCACCACAATCATGGCATCGACTTTTGCAGCAAGTTCTCTGGTTTCAATTTGTCTTTTATCCGTGGCTGAGCAAATGGTTTTTTTAACAACCAGTTCACTGTCCGGAAATCTTTCGCTGAGTTTTGAAGCTATCTCATCAAAAGTGAAGTGATTAAATGTTGTTTGTGAGACAATGCAAAATTTATCAGACGGGGGAAGGGTGTCAATGTCTTGGGGTGATTGAATAAGGTAACCAGAATC
>JAHJDR010000374.1 GCA_018812345.1 bacterium
TAAAGACTAAAGACTAAAGACTAAAGACAGAGAGGCCTAATGAATAAAAAATATATTATTTTACTATTAATAACATTATTCACAATCAACGCCTGCGGTGGATCTACAACCACTAACAATGACGATGAGGACAATAACACAACAACATCTTTAACAAGAACCTTTTCATTCACCTTACCCTTGTTTGCCACAACAAACGGTTGGAATCAAACAGCGACTAATGCCACTGTTCTGGATTCAAGTGACGATCAAATACTGTATACATTTAGAGTTCTTTTGGGAGATGTTTCCGATATGTCAGCAGGAACAGTGTCACCCCAGTGGCCGTATCCAGATGTGAGTTATGATGATTTTTCAGTCGCTATTTATGCAACGGGTTCAGAAACTCAAGATGTTTTATTAAAAACATATGAAGATGATGAAGGGAGTGCTGGTGCTGATATAACAATGGTTGATGAGGATACAGTAACATTGCCTGCGCACTCTGGTTCGATTCGTTCTCCAGGGCCACAATCAACAGATGGCGATGGTCATACGATTCTCTATGATGCGGCTAACAATCTATCTTATGATATTTGGCAGGCAACGACAAAGCTTAGTGATGGGGCTAGTCTTGGTGGCGGGCAAACAGGAACCTCTGTTCTTTGGGCAGGGGCTGTTGAGGTCTTTGATATTACGGGCGCTGGCGTTAACCCTGATGGCGTTTCGAGTGCCAGGGCTTCAGGTGTTCCTTTGTTAGCCGGCATGATCATGCCAGAAGATGTGGCTGCTGATAGTATTGATCATGCGTTGGGTGTTTCTATTCCCGGTCCTCGAAATACAGCTGCCGATCCATTTGAGCCAAGTTCAGATGACTATTTTTACCCTGTATCCACAACAGAAACAGATTTTTACAGCACTCATGATGATGCTTTAGCCAGTGGTCAACGCATTCGTTTAAAGAGCACAATTGTTGATAGTGAGGGTGAAAATATTGATGAAGAAGATTTAGCGCCTATCACACAAATGTTTCTTACAGCAATGAGAACTTATGGTGCCATTGTTGTTGATAATGCGGGTGGGTTTTCTTTTTACGCCGAAGATTATCATACAGCCAATCTTGATCTCACTGATGCTGAAGTGAATGCCATGATTGGAGCGAGCGCAGAGGCTTCTCTTGATTCGAGTAAAACAGATTGGCAAATTATCATGGCAAAACTCAATGAAGAGTTAGAAGACATTCCTTTTGCCTATGGACCGGATATGGAAGGAGATGACCCAGATGCCGCCACAATCACAACAGCAAATTATGAGGTTGTGACCCCCGCTACAAATCCAGACTAATGTTGGTGATCGGTTATAGGTTGTCGGTTATCGATAGTACGCTCGCTCGATAGCACGCTAGCACGATCGCACGCCAAACGTCGTTAGACCCTGAGCTTGTCGAAGGGCTAGACGCAGTACGCAGCCCCCCCCTAATGTTTATGCAAATCCTTATGCATGATTTCACGTGTGGCTTTTAGGCGCTTGTCAGCTGTTAGTTCTGCAAAACGCTCATTAATATTTTGATCATTTTCTTTTTTTAATTTTTTATAACAATAGTCGATGATTTTTTCAGGAAAGAGATTGTCTTGTTCATAAAAAGCGCGGTCTTTAAGTAGGGATTCTGCTGATTCATCACAGCTTGCTGGGAGTGTGCTTAGGTCTGTTATTTCTGTAGTATCATTTTCTTTAAAGATGTTTTTGGTGACATAATATTTTTCAGCACGCTCTAAACTTTTAGCCGATAACAAGCCTTCTTGCGTGGCGATTGTCATGCCCGCCAATAATAAATTAATGTGTGCGGAACCATCAGGACTACGAAATTCAATTGTTTGTCGATTTGTTTTGGTGTTATCAAAACAGTCTTGTTCAGCAAGATTGATTTTTTTTGCCATATCACCTGTTTGACGCCAACCTAGTGGCACACGGATAAGTGCGGAACGATTATTTTCTGACCAACTGATTTTTGTGGGGGCTTCTTGGTTGGGTACCAGTCGTAAATAAGCGCTGGATACAGTATTACCAAAAGCTGTGAGGCTTGGGGCGTGGTGACAAAGACCACCAATCATTTTTTTACAATCATCACTTAGCTGGCCATCTTTTGTGACCATCATGTTTTTGCCGTTTTTGGCGAGCTCCAAATGAAAGTGGAGACCATTGCCCGCATAACCTTCCTCGAGTTTTGGTGTAAATGTCACGCCACATTTGTATTGATACGCAATGTTGCGAATAACCCATTTAGCCAAGGTCATGAAATAGGCCATGTCCTCAACAGGTCTGGGTAGAAATTCCACTTCGTATTGCTCACAACACTTTCCATTAAGTTCAGGGTCTGTAGATTTTAAAGCTTCTATGTAGCCTACTTCTGAATGTGCGTATTTTACAGAGCCGGTGAGTCCTGCGGTGACATCGAGTATTTCATTAATCATATCCCCTGTTTTAACAAAAGGGGCTGCTTGGTGATAGGCGCGCTGTTCCAGTCCTGAAAAGAGAGAATCTTTTTTATCATAAATGACGTAAAATTCAATTTCACCCAAAGCATTTAATGTATAGCCTGTTTTTTCTGTGAGTGATTTATGGGCATTTAGCAGTATATTATCTGGAGCAAAGAGGGCTAAATCGCCATTGCTATCTAAGAAGCGGCACATAATGCCCATGGTATTGTTTTCAAAAGGGGAGAGAAAAGCTGTTTTATAAATGGGCACAATATAAAGATCACTGTGGGAAGCATCAATAATACCTTTGAAAACACTGCTGCCATCAAGTCGTTCCCCTTGAGCTAAGATCATATCAGCGTAATCATAATGATTAATAGGAATTTTTACTTCTTTAAGTTTTCCATCCATGCCTGTGTAGTGGAGATTTAGTTGTTTTATTTTTTCTGTTTGAATAATCTTTAAAAGATCTTTTCTCTGAAAATCATTTGGATCTTTATCAATGAGTTGAATGAGTGGCCTAATGCTATGTTGTTGGGGGGGTTGTGTTTTCATGTTTTAATGCTCCAATGGGCCGATGGGCCGATGGGCCGATGGACCTATGTTTTAGATAACACTAGTAAACACAGATAAGTAGGGTCAATCAGAAAATCTAATACCTACAGTGAATGATTTGTATAACGATATGATTTGGTAGGCTTATCATAAATGTCGACAACCTGTATCTTTTTCCTCTATAGAGATACTCATCATGCCAAAAAATTATACTCTTGGTGAAGAAATTGCCAATAGCATTACCCATGGTGTGGGAACGCTTTTAAGTATTGCGGGTCTCATTATTTTAGTTTCATTAGCTGTTATGCACGGTGATGTGTGGCGTATTGTGAGTTTTAGCTTGTATGGGTCGACACTGATTTTGCTTTATCTCAATTCAACTCTGTATCACGCCATCACACATAAAAAAGCCAAACATGTTTTTCGTATTCTCGATCATGCCTCTATTTTTCTTCTTATAGCAGGTACGTACATCCCTGTATTGCTTGTAACCATTCGTGGACCTTGGGGGTGGACTCTTTTTGGTATGATTTCAGCCTTAGCAATTATTGGTATTGTGATGAAGGCAGTGTGCATTAATCGGTTTGAACACCTCAGTGTTGTTATCTACATTCTCATGGGCTGGTTTTGCATGATGGGCATGCATCAGATCATTAAAAAATTGGAATTTGGTGGGATTGTGCTCTTAGCGGCTGGAGGCATTATTTACACTTTAGGTGTTGTCTTTTATGCCTGGAAAAGACTGCCCTATAATCACATGGTCTGGCATATCTTTGTTTTAGCTGGAAGTATATGTCATTACTTTGCTTTTCTCTTTTATGTGCTGTAATTATTCACAGTATTGACTTTCCGATCCTCTCCTGTCAGTAAGCCCTCTCATTTTTAAGTGCACGAAAACTCATGAACGTCTTATCATCGACATTGCCAGCAATGAGCTCGTATGCGCAAATGGCTCAGGGCTGGTTTTCATCACTATCTTCCTATGTGGGAGGGCAAGCATCTTCCATGGTGCAGGCGGGTGCCCATGCTATGGCTCAGACCCATCGCGTACGCATGGATGTGGGTGAAAGCCGGTTTGTTAAAAAAGCACAGCCGCACATGATGAGCCCAGGGCTTGCTATTGATACGCCTGTTTATGAAACAGAGTTTGTTGATGCGGCGATTGCCCCAGATTCTGGTTCACCAAAGTCTGATGAAAAATTAGACCCCATTCAGCTTTATAAAATCTATCATAAAACATTTGGCTTATTACTCAGAACGGGTGCTCACTGGATTGCGACACCGTTCATGTCAGCAGGACGCAAAGATCTCATGTTCAGTGTTTTTTTGGGAGGCCAACAACCAGAGGCCTTTGAAACTGTTATGGGAAATCCCTTTGCTGATGAGCCTATGCCAGCAGACATTAACACACCGCGACTTGAAGGTGCTACCAGTACAGGACTGGCTTATGTATGGTGGACAGCATCAAATATTGCCTCGATTTTTATAGCAAAACAATTGTTAGTCAAACTTGAGGAACAGTATCAGGCGGGTGCGTTATCTCGAGACGAGTATGAGGCGCAAAAAAAGATCATGACCTCGTGTTTGCACTCTAATAAACTCATGCTTGTTGATACAGCTCTTTTTGTGAGTTCTTTTTTGTATATGGGAACAATGGGCCATTCAGAGGAAGTGGGCCTGGGGCTTTTAGCGCTTACGCAACTGGGTAATATGGTGGCTCATGGAGCTATGTTTCAGCGCAATAAACTTTTGCTAGATTATAATAAGAAAAAGCAAGCAGAAACGGGTGAGGTAGATA
>JAHJDR010000375.1 GCA_018812345.1 bacterium
GACATCCAGAATCCCCACATCGCCTTTTTGCCATCAAACAAGTCTTTGATAGGCACCCTTCTCTTATACATAGTAAACCACGCTTGGCTACAAAAGAGGAAATTGCCTACATCCACACGCCAAACCTCATAGCAAAAGTCGTTGAAAGCCAAGGTAAACCTATTACTTATTTTGACATAGACACTTCTGCCAATGAACATTCCTCTGAGGCGGCTTTTTTATCAGCAGGATCTGTTATTCAATTGGTGAATGATGTTGAAACGAAAATAGTAGACAATGGCTTTGCCTTTCCCCGTCCCCCAGGTCACCACGCCGAGTATGATCGCATTATGGGTTTTTGTTTATTCAATAATATTGCGATAGCCTCTGAACACCTGATCAAGAAACAGGGCAAAAAACGCCTTGCGATCATTGATTACGACGTACATCATGGCAATGGTACGCAAGCAAGCTTTTATGATCGTGACGACGTACTGTTTACCTCTATCCACCGCTATCCATTTTTTCCAGGCACAGGCGGCAAACAAGAAACAGGTGCTGGCCGCGGAAAGGGCTTTACTGTAAACGCCCCTCTTCCTGCTTATAGTAATGATGCTGATTATAAAAAGACCTTTGATGAGATTATTGTAAAAGCTGTTGATGCTTACAAACCAGAATTTATTCTTGTCTCAGCTGGATTCGATGCCCATGAACGCGACTACATGGGCGGCATGAGTCTCACCAAAGCAGGCTTTAAACATATGAATGAACAGCTCATGGCTCTGGCGAAAAAACACTGTTCTGGAAAAATTGTATTCGTATTAGAAGGCGGCTATGACATGAAGGGGTTGCAAGAAGGGGTGGAGTCGGTGTTTGAGACGTTGACATGATTGGCAATTGGCTAATTGCAATCGGCGATCTGCAAAGGCATTTGCCAATTGCTAATTGCAAATTGCTTATTGCCAATAAATAAGCACGAGCTTTCGTCTAGGGTCTAGCGTCAGCAGTTAATAAATGATAGCACCCTTTCATATTTTCAAAAGCAAAGTCCGCACCTTCATTTAATAAAACATCCACACTCACTGGTCCTGTGGCAACACCAATGACTTTGGCACCGGCAGCCTTGCCCGCGCGCACATCATAAATAGTATCACCAATAACAAAAATCTCATCAGGAATTTTGCCTATGTATTTAATACCTTTTTCAACACCCTTTTTAGTCAGCTCTGCCCTATCTTCACTATCATCTGCAAAACCACCAAATGGAAAATACTCATTAAGATTACCCTGAGCAAGTTTATAGCGTCCTGTTTTTTCTAAATTACCTGTGGCAAGCCCCATGACTGTATCTTTGCAAGCAGTGAGTACCTTAAGCGTTTCCAAAACAAAAGGAAGAACTTTATAATTTTGCACGCCAACCAACGTGTGTTTGAGGTGCTCAGCATAACGAGATACAATATCCTCCACCTCATCGCCTTGGGGATCACGGTCAAGTTTTTCGCGAAAGATACGACGAATAATAGCCAAATCAGTGAGCCCGTGAAAACTAAATGTAAACCACTTGTCTTGAGAATTAAACTTATCTTGAAAAGCAAGCTCAAGCGCTAAACCAGCCGCCCCACCGGATTGAATAAGTGTTGAGTCAATGTCAAATAAAACTAATTTCATGGTTTCGTAGTGCGTTGTGCGTAGTGCGCACAACGATTTCAATATTTAACTTTCGCCCTCTTAACCCGAGCCCCTGCTTTTCTAAGCTTTCTTTCAACCGATTCATAACCACGATCAATGTGATAGACACGATGAATATCAGTCACACCACGGGCTACCAGGCCAGCCAAAACAAGGGAAGCACTCGCCCGCAAATCTGATGCCATAACGGGCGCTGATTGCAATTTGTCCACACCACGAATTATGACTGTATTGCCTTCAACCTGAAGATCAGCTCCCATGCGTACAAGCTCAGGTACATGCATGAAACGATTTTCAAAAATTGTTTCCGTAATCGTGGAGGTGCCATTAGCTAATGTCAGCAAGGTCATGAACTGGGCTTGTAAATCTGTAGCAAAACCAGGGTAAGGTGCTGTTTTAATATCTGTAGGAAGTATTTCCTTTGGCCCCACAACACGCACTTTATTAGCATACGTTTCAATCGTAGCGCCAATATCTTTGAGCTTTTGAATAAGAGCTGCCACATACTCTGTTTCCACATCTTCAATCATAACATCGCCACGTGTCATGGCGGCGGCAATCATGTATGTGCCGGCTTCAATACGATCAGCAATCACACGATGTGTGGCACCATGCAGTTTTTCAACACCATTAATTGTAATCACAGCCGTACCAGCGCCTGAAATTTGTGCGCCCATTTTATTGAGCAAATTTGCAAGATCAAGCACCTCAGGTTCACGAGCGGCGTTTTCAATAATTGTTTGTCCTTTGGCTAAGGCCGCTGCCATCATTATATTTTCAGTACCAGTCACGGTCACCACATCAAAAACAATACGGGCCCCTTTTAAACGAGAGCAACTAGCTTCTACATAGCCTTCTGCCAATTTAACTTTAGCACCCATATCTTCTAAGGCTTTTAAATGTAAATTAATGGGACGTGCACCAATGGCGCAACCACCGGGTAAAGAAACACGCGCTTTTCCATTACGCGCTACCAAGGGACCTAAAACAAGAATGCTGGCGCGCATTTTTCGCACAAGCTCGTAAGGCGCTTCGAATCTTTTTATTTTTTTCGCCTGCATGGAAATACGATTCATGAGCAACGTTGTTTGCACGCCTAAAACTTCCAATAAACTATCCATGGTTTTCACATCACAAAGTTTTGGGAGGTTTGTCAGAATCACTTTATCGCTAGTCAATAATGAAGCAGCCATTAATGGCAAAGCGGCATTTTTTGAACCGCCAATTTTTATTTTTCCTTTAAGGGGTCTTCCGCCCTCTATAACTATTTTATCCATAAATCGGTTCTCGTTTATAGGTTGTCGGTTATCGGTTAATCGTCCCAGAGGAAGCGCCACCAAAAGAATACTCGTAGGGCACTTGGGTTTGAATCTTGCCATCAATGCACGCTAAGGCTTGATCGAGATCGGCAATAACATCATCAGGGTGTTCCCCACCAACACAAAGACGCACTAAGTTTGCAGGAATATCAGCCAACTTACGACCTTCTTCTCCTTGTTGTGAGTGTGTTGAAATAGCTGGTATTGTTGCTACTGATTTTACACGCCCTAAATCCGTTGCACGCCAAATACGTTGCATCCCATCGAACATTTTACGTGTTTTTTCGGCGCCACCGGCAACACAAAAACTCATAAGATGACCATAACGATTAACCTCTTGGCCATATTGAGAATCAAATTGGGCATCAACAAGATACATATATTGACTCGCAAGATCATGCAAGGGATGACTTTCTAATCCTAAATAATTAACTTTTTCAATTTTAGCATGACTTTCCAAAAAGGTGGCCACGGCCATTGTATTGCGGCTATAAAGATCAACTTTTGATCTGAGTGTACGCATATCATTTAATGTTAATATGGCATTCATGGGAGAAATGTTTTGACCATTATCTCTATTTGGCAGGGTCTTTAAATACATGGCAAAATCTTTTTTCATATCATCATTACCAAAACGACTGACAATGTTTTTTCTCGCAATAACAGCTCCGGCAATACCAAAACCTGATGTCGCAAGTGTTTTGGTTACCGATTGAATAACAATATCAGCACCGCGTGCAAGAGGCCGCATTAAAGCTGGTGTGGCAACCGTGTTATCAATGATAACAGGGATGCCATGAGCATGTGCCATTTTAATTACAGCATCGAGATCAAAAAAAGCTTGCCCTGGATTCGAAGGAAGCTCACCATAAATAAAGCGTGTATTTTCATCGATTTTAGATTCCCACTCATTCATATCGTTGGAATTAATAATCCAACGACACTCAATACCTTTTTCTTCCATTTTACGTACAGCAAATTGTTGGAAAGTGCCTCCATAAACCTGGCACGTAGATACAAAATTAATCTTCTGCTTTGGATTTTGGGGATCAACAGCTAGAAAGGGTTCTGTAGCACTAAAGATAGCGGCCATGCCTGAGGATGTCGCACAGCAAGATGCCTCGCCATCCATGCCATAAGATTCTAGAAGCGCCATAGTATTTTCAAAATAATACATAGAAGGATTGCCAATACGGGAATAACACCATGTAGGAACTTGATAAGAAAGAGCAGCTTCCATTTCATCAGAATCCCGATACCCTTGAGATGTACTCATATAGATAGGTTCGATTAGAGATCCTTGATTAAAGTTAAGTGCTTCGTTCATGGTGTACAAGCCATGAACAGCGATTGTATCAAACTTACATTTTTTGATAGTAGCAATATCTTTGGCTTTTCTTTCAGCAGCTTTTCCCGCTGCATCAATATATCTTTGAACGCCTTCTGAATTTTTCATCTCTGTCATTCTTTATCCCTCCTTTTTGCGTCGCTCGTCGCTCGTCGCTCGCTAGTTAATCCCAACAACAACTCTATCTAAACCTGCGTAATCTTTTTTTATCGCAACAGATTGCAATCCTGCTTGTTGAAAGAACTCTGCCACTTTTGGTCCCTGAGTTTCTCCTATTTCTACTGCAACAAAACCTGACTCACGTAAATAGTTTTTCGAAAAATTAGCTATTGTCGGATAAAAAACCAGTCCCTCTTGATCTGCAAACAAAGCCTCTATGGGTTCAAAGTCTCTAACTGTTTGTGGTAATTTGGTTTTTTCAGCTTCAGCTATATAAGGAGGATTTGAAACTATAAGATCGTAACTCGTCGCTCGCCTGCCCCGTTTTACGGGGTCGCTCGTAAGAAAGTCCTCACAAAGTATTTCCAATCGATCCAAGACCCCGTGATTTTTGGCATTCTTTTTTGCAATTTCTACGGCAGCATCAGAAATCTCAATCGCTGTCATCTTAAGATTTGGCAGCTCACAAAGAAGTGTAATCGCTAAGCAACCTGATCCTAAACCAACTTCATAACCTGTAATTTCCTTATCCTGCCAGCCCTGCTCTTTTATATAATCAATAACAGCATCAACAATATGTTCTGTTTCAGGTCGGGGAATGAGAACATCTTTACTCACAATAAAGTCTCGTGACCAAAATTCCTTTTTCCCCACCATATAAGCCACAGGTTCATGCTGTACACGTCTTTTAACAAGTTGTTTAAAAGCGGCTAGCTCAGAATCAAGCAAAGAGCGATCAAACTGTAAGTACAAATCAATTTTTTTTATTTGAAGAAGATGTGCCAATAAAATTTCAGCATCAAGACGAGGCGTTGGGATATCTTTTTGTGTAAAATAATCGGTTGTCCAGGTGAGAAGTTTTTTGATAATCCATTGTTCTGTCATGAGATTCAATACTCAATATCCAATAGCCAACACTCAATATCCATTTAAAGAATTACTTGATTACTGAATATTCATTATTGATTATTGGATAGTGAAACATTTTAGAATTTCTTTTCATTTATCACTTCTCACTTTTCAACGCTTCCGCTTGAAAATAGGCGGCAATAGGTTCTACAAGTTGATCCATATTACCCTCTAAGACATTTTCCAAAGAGTGAAGGGTTAGACCAATACGATGATCAGTCACCCGTGATTGAGGAAAATTATATGTCCGTATTTTTTCACTACGATCACCAGATCCCACCATTAATTTCCGTGTAGCCGCTTCCTTGTCAACTTGTTCCTGTTGTAATTTGTCGAGTAATCGTGATCTTAATATTTTCATCGCCTTTGCTTTATTTTTATGCTGCGATCGCTCATCCTGACAGACAACAACGATGCCCGAAGGATTGTGCGTTATACGCACAGCTGAATCTGTCGTATTAACAGATTGTCCGCCAGCACCACCAGAACGCATCACATCAATACGCAATTCAGATTCAGGAATTTCTACCTCAACATCTTCCGCTTCAGGCAATACAGCGACAGAAACAGCTGACGTATGAATGCGCCCACTGGATTCTGTTTCTGGCACACGCTGTACACGGTGCACACCACTTTCAAACTTTAGTTTAGAAAATACACGGTCACCACTGATCATGGCAATGACTTCCTTAAGACCGCCCTTGCCTGTTTCGTTCAAAGACAACACTTCAACTTTCCATGACTTTAAATCAGCATAACGCGTGTACATACGATATAAATTAGCTGCAAATAAGGCGGCTTCTTCTCCACCTGTACCCGCACGGATTTCTAAAATAGTATTTTTTTCATCATTAGGATCTTTTGGTAAAAGTAAAACTTTAAGTCGTTCTTCGAGCTTTGGCAGGCGCGCTTCTAGCTTATGAAGCTCTTCACGAATCATGCCACGCATAGCATCATCAGATTCTGCCTCAAGCATTTCTTTATTATCTTTGATATCTTGAGCTGTTTTTTTGTAGTCACGAAAAGCTTCAACAGTACCACGCAAAGAAGCCTGCTCCTTACCCAAAGTCATGAGCTTATTGCGATCAAGATTTCCAGAAGATAATCGCGCATTAATATCTTCGTATTTTTGTTCAACTTGTTCCAGTTTTTCAAACATAGGGTTCGGTAACCGTTTTCCGGTGACCGGTTACCGTCGAACAACAAACAACAAACAACGGGCAACGGACAACGGACAACGAATTAAGCTACATAGCGTTGTGCGTGCAAACGTTCACGTTTTTCCTTTTCTTTGGCCGCTTCAGGATCTGTTACTTTAATCCCCAAATTGGGAAACATTTTTTGCAAAAAGAGATAAACTGGTGCCGCAATAAATGTGGAAGAATATGTTCCAAAAACCACACCAATCATAAGACAAAAGGCAAAGTCATGCAACACACCACCGCCAAGATAAAATAAAATGAGCACAACGATAAAAGTTGTCAGAGATGTTACCATTGTGCGGGGTAATGTTTCAGTCACAGAAACATTAATCACATCAACTGTTGGCGTTTTCTTTGGTAGGCGCGTGATATTTTCACGAATACGATCATAAATAACAATCGTATCATTGATCGAGTAACCCAAAATTGTGAGCAAGGCTGCTAATATTGGCAAATTAAATTCTTTTCCAAAAAATGCAAAAAAACCCATGCTAATAACAAGATCATGAACCAAGGCAATAATAGCTCCTGGTGAAAACAAGAAGTCAAAACGAAAACCAATATACACCAGAATAAGAGCACAGGCCAAAAGGACACTAAGAAACCCTTTCTGTTGCATATCAGCACCAACTTTAGGTCCTACGACTTCCTGACTTAAGACATCAACGCCATCAACGCCAAACTTCCCCGTCAAGGCTACTGTAACAATTTGTGCCACATCTTTGCCTTCAACATACTTAGCGCGTAACAAGTATTCGCCAGCTGCGGGATCAGAACCAAATTGAATCACTTGAACATCACCTAATCCTAACTCGCTCACGACACCACGGATATCACCAGTGCTCACATTATCACTAAAACGACACAATAATTTTGTGCCTCCTTTAAAATCAACACCAAAATTAATGCCATTGACCATTATTTCATAAGCGCTCAATAAAACGAAACAAAGTGAGATCCCAATAAACACCCACTTGTATTTCATAAAGGAGATAGGTTTTTTACCTGTACAGGTTTTTAATTCTTTGTTTTCCATGTTTAATCGCGCCGATGCACCGATGCACCGATGAGCCAATGAAAAATTTCGTCGGAGCACCGGAACGTTGGAGCGTCGGATCGTTCCTAGATTTTCAAAGTCTTCACATGCATTTTATGAATCATGAAATCATAAATCACACGCGTCAGAACAATTGCTGTAATGAGTGTTGTCACAATACCAATCATAAGCGTTGTGGCAAAGCCTTTAATCGGACCTGTTCCAAACTCAAATAAAACAAGTGCTGAAATAAACGTTGTAATATTACTATCAATAATAGCACTCATGGCATTGCCATAACCGCTTTCAACAACCATGGCTATATCTTGCCCCAAGTATTGCTCTTCTCGCATCCGCTCAAAAATAATCACATTGGCATCTACAGCCATCCCGATGGTAAGCACAATACCAGCAATACCAGGCAGTGTTAGTGATGCTTGAAAAAGCGTGAGGATGCCAAAAATCAAAACAACATTCACTATAAGAGCAATATTTGCCACTAAGCCGCCTACTTTATAATAAAGCAACATGAAAAGAAGAACAGCAATGGCGGCAATCATGAGTGAATTGAGTCCTGCTTCAATAGAATCTTTACCTAAAGAAGGACCAATAATATTTTTTGTGGCCACTGTTAATGTTGCGGGCAAAGCACCTTCTTTTAAAACCATAACGGTTTCTTTGGCTTCTTTAATAAGGTCTTCATACCGTCCAAGACCCAATTCAATTTGTGCCTGACCAGCCATAATCGGCCCTTTAATAACAGGGGCGCTTGACACAACACCATCCAGAACAATCGCTAATAAACGACCAACATTATCACTCGTTACTTTACCAAACTTTTTTGTTCCCGATTTATTAAACACCATAGAAACATATGGTAAATTATTTTGAGTTTGCACACTGGCATTATCAAGCATGTCGCCTGTCACATCAGCCTTCTTTTCGAGAAGATAGGGTACGGCGCTGGCAACTTTCTTTGACTGAGGATCACGCACGATGTGATAAACAATTTCAGAGTCTTGAGGCAATTCCGCTTTTAAGGCTTCATTTATTATTTTAACATTGCCTTCTTCATACACTCTTTCAATGTTTAGCTCTTTTGCTTTAGCGTTCACCAAACGACCAACCTCTTCATGAGTCACAGAATCATCAACAATACGAAACTCCAACTTACCCGTTCTTCTGATAACTTGAATAACTTGGTCAGGATCTTTAACACCTGGAAGTTCTATCACCAAGCGATCTCCCGCTTGACGACTCACACTGGCTTCCGCAACACCAAAACGGTCAATACGATTTCGAACTGAGTTGGCCGCTTGTTCAATAATTTCTCGTCTTTTTGAATTGATGTGAAAACTAGACAACAAAACATAGGACACAGGCACAGCCGCCTGATCAGCGATAACAAAATCACTAGCATATACAGGAGTTGATAGAATCTCTATGATTTTGCTTTTTTGTTCAGTGCTCGAAAAAGGAAGCGCTATATATTTATCATTATGTGTTAACGTTACATCTGCCTCATAACCATCAAGAGCGTTCAGAGCTTCAATAGCTTTTTTTCGTGCTCCTTTGGCATCTGATTTAACAGTGTAGAAAACTTCAAAATGATCACGTTGGATTTCAAATGTTTTATTACCAAAATCACCAACTAGATTATTTTGGATATCACTCTTTTTCCCCGGAATAATTTCCAAACGTATAATGTTACCACCAATAGAAGCGGCTTTGAGATCTTCATCATAGTCACCTAAAACAAGTCGATTGATATCAGTCACAACAGCATCAACATGATGTTTCATAGCGCCATCAACACCCACCTCCATTTCCATGTAAAGCCCACCACGCAAATCAAGTCCTAGATTTAATTCTTTTTCAGGAAGAATTGTATAATACCAAGGAAGTGCTGTGCCTGCTTTTTCTAAACTCACACGATTGTCTTTCATTCCAGACAAGGTGGGAATAAGCATGTAAATAGCGACCAGAAGTCCCATTACTAATAATGTAAATTTAAATTTCCATGTACCTGACATAATTTTCCTTAAAATTCGAAATCCGAAATCTGAAATCCGAAACAAATTCGAATTTCAAAACTCGAAACTTCAATCTCTATTCAGATTTTCTTAAAATAGCTCCAAAGATATTCATTAACTCCGTTGTTTCTTGGATCAACTCTCTTCTTTTACTCTCCAATTGTTCTTCATTCTTAATATCAAGTAATTTCAACCAATAACAACTCTCCTTGGCTTCTTTACGGCTAATCTTAATATGCATCAAAAAATCTTTTTTCCCTAAAGATTCATTTGCTTCAATATAATTAGCGCCAACAGAACCAGATGATCTAATCAATTGCTTACCATCTTCAATATTACTAGCACTAACGCCAATCTCTTTTAAAAATAATCTTACATTTCTAGCAAATTCAAAACATCTATCTTCTAAATCATATTTTTTCATATCATTTTCGAATTTCGGATTTGTTTCGAATTTCGGATTTCGTGTTTCGTATTTTCTTCTATGCTGCTTTATTCTTCTTAGCTAATTGATTAGTTTGTTTTTTTTTGTCGTCTGTTTCATAGCCTTTAATGTGTTGAATAGATGAACGTTCGAATTTCATCACAACATTGTTGGCAACTTGAAGCATCACAACATTGTTATCTTTTAATTCAACAATTTTACCATGCAGACCACTATTTGTGATAACCTCATCACCTTTTTTCGCATCAGCAATCATTTGACGCATTTTCTTTTGTTGTTTTTGCTGTGGACGAATGAGTAAAAAATAAAAAATAGCAAATACAACAACTAATGGCATGAAGGCACCAAAACCACCACCAGATGCTGCTGCGGCTCCTGCTTCTTGCGCATAAGCTGTACTAATAAATAAACCTAACATGTTGTCTTCCTTTCTTTGTGGGTCGTGGATCGTGTATTGTGTATCGTAAATTTTATATAGATATCAATCCACAAACCACTATCCACTATCCACTATCCACGTTCACTTGCCTGACGATTAGCAAAAAAATTCTTTTTAAACTTTACAAACGTACCGTCAAGTATCGATTGGCGGCAAAGCTCTAACAAACCCAAATAATAATGTAAATTATGAATTGTATTTAGAATGCTCGATAATATTTCTCCAGACATATACAAATGTCGTAAATAAGCTCTGGAAAAATTTTGGCACGTATAACACGTGCAAGAATCATCTAATGGCGCAAAATCATCACGAAAACGTGCTTGTTTGATTTTTATATCTCCATATTGCGTAAAAAGTGAACCATTACGAGCGTTTCGAGTTGGCATCACACAATCAAACATATCAATACCCAAATCAACACAGGTAACAAGGTCTTCAGGAGTCCCTACACCCATGAGATAACGCGGTTTATTTTCAGGCATTTGAGGGGCAATATAATCAACAGTTTCATACATTTCGGGAATAGGCTCTCCAACAGAAAGCCCCCCAATGGAAAACCCAGCAAACTCTTTGTTATCAAGAGCACATTCCTTTTCCACCTCTAGAATCCGTTGTAAAGACTCCTTTCGAAGCTCTTTATCTGTTCCTCCTTGAATAATACCAAATAAGGAGCCTTTATTTCCTGTCATGGCCTGTAAACTACGCTTTTCCCAGGCAATTGTCAGATCGAGAGATTTTTTAAGCTCATCTGTTGTAGCAGGCAATGCGGGACATTCGTCAAAACACATCATGATATCTGAACCCAGGGCCTCTTGTACCTCAATAGAAACTTCTGGAGACAAAAAGTATTCAGAACCATCAATGTGAGACTGAAAAGTAACTCCTTCTGGTTTTACCTTCCTAATTTTAGAAAGGCTGTAAACTTGGAATCCACCAGAATCTGTTAAGATAGGCCCATTCCAACCCATAAATTTATGCAAGCCTCCAGCCTTTGCTACAATGTCATGACCTGGTCTTAAAAATAAATGATACGTGTTGCCTAAAATAATCTGCGCACCAAGATGATTCAGTTCATCTGCAGTCATGGCCTTAACTGTAGCTTGGGTTCCCACAGGCATAAAAATAGGGGTTTCAATTTCACCATGACTGGTTTTAATTTTTCCCAAACGACCTTTCGTGTTTTTACTTTTTTTAATTAATTTAAATGAAAACATTTGATCTTCAACTCCTAATCTGAGATTTTA
>JAHJDR010000376.1 GCA_018812345.1 bacterium
ACTTATTTAACAAGTAAGTTAAACTGTTAATAAACAAGTGGATAAATCATATTATTATATTGTATTTCAACTAGTTGCTCTGTTATATATGCTGTCATGCCTGTTCCTTCGTATCTATTTGTTTTGTAAACCACTACCGCTGTTTTTGCACAGTTTGAAATTAGCTGTTTCACGTCATGACAGCTTTTCAAATTACCTCATAAATTCAAATAGTTAATTTATTTTTTTTGTTTTTACTATTCACTTGACCAACTGGAAATTTATGGGGTAAAATTCCATAATGTGGTATGAAGTGGTATAAACAATTTTTTTTAACTTAAAAGGCTTATATAATAAATGTTTAGAGGACGTTACAACCATACAATCGATGATAAAGGTCGCGTGTCAATTCCCTCAAAGTTTAGGGAAATATTAAGCACCAATTATGACGAGCGTCTCATCATCACTAATTTCGATGGTTGCCTCTGGGGCTACGCCTACCCTGAATGGCAAAAAATTGAAGACAGGGTTGCTTCCCTGCCCCAATTTAAACCAGAAGTGAAAGCCCTGCAAAGAGTTTTTATCTCAGCAGCCACTGAATGCCCCATTGATAAACAAGGCCGTATCATTATCCCACAAACACTAAGAGACTATGCTGGTATTGAAAAAGATCTCGTTTTTGTTGGTATGACTAAGCGTATTGAATTGTGGGCCAGTGATCGCTGGACAAAAGTGTTTGAGGAAAGCCAAGTGAATATTAACCAAATGGAAGATAAACTCGCTGATCTTGGCTTATAATGTGAATCAACTACTAAGGAGAGTAAATGGAAGTCACAAAAGTACACGATATTTCTGTTCTCCACTTTTTTGGTGAAGTATCCTTCATGGAGATTGATCACATCGAGAAAACACTCGCCTCTTTAAAGAAAACCAAAAATAATAAGGTCCTTATCGACCTTACCTCTGTCGACCATATACATTACGTTGTTATCAAAAGATTGGTAGATAACGTAGAGCGCTTTAGAAAGGAAAAAGGAGACATCAAGCTTGTAAACCTAAATTCAGATACTCGGGACCTTATTAGATTTACAGGAGCCGATCAACACCTGGAAGATTATGCTAGCATTTCTGAAGCAATCTTAAGTTTTTTGTGCAACGTAGACTACAACAATGATGTTGTTTTTCAATAAAAATATAAAATGTTAGAACATGAATCAGTTCTGCTTAAAACAACAATTGATGTCCTTAATATAAAAAAGGGAGGCACCTATCTCGATTGCACCGGTGGCTTTGGAGGACATGCGGCAGAATTGCTCAACCAGCTCGATGAGAGCGGGAAACTATGGATTTGTGATTATCACAGGGAGACCGCAGAGAAGTTAACAGAGCGTTTTAAATCAGACAAGCGTGTGAAGGTAATTCGCTCACGGTTCTCTCAGCTCTTTGACAATTTGAATTTTTCTTTTGATGGCATTATGGCTGACTTAGGCATTTCCAGCATGCAACTAGATGATGAAAGTCTCGGCATTGGTTTTTTAGTAGAAGGCGCCCTCCTCGATATGCGCATCGATTCTCATCTTGAACTGTCTGCAAGCGATATCCTAAAAACCTACTCCCAAGAAGAGCTCGCTGACCTGTTTTTTTACTATGGTGGGGAACGCGCCTCTCGTAAAATAGCCGCCGCTATTGTGGCAGACAGAAAAAAAGATACTTTTTACACCACCACAACCCAACTAAGAGATCTCTGTTCACGCGTTCTTGGCCGCTTTTACTATAAGAAAAAAATTCACCCAGCGACAAAAATCTTTCAAGCTCTCCGTATAGCCGTAAATAAAGAAATAGATGAATTAAAAATTTTGTTAGAAATAGCACCCAAAAACTTAAATCCTGCTGGGCGTCTGGCAATCATTTCGTTTCATTCAGGCGAAGATAAACTCGTTAAACATACTTTCCGAGCGCTAGCCCAGACAGAAGATTATTTTTTACCCATTAGAAAAGCCGTTAAACCAACAAAAGAGGAGATTGCAGACAACCCACGAGCACGAAGCGCTCGTTTACGTATCTTAGAAAGAATAGAAGGGAGCCCTTCATGAGCTTTATGTCTTCGGCATACCATCCTGGCCCCCGTACCATAAAAAAACAAAACACCATAACAAAACTCGATTTTCTTAAAACCCGTATTGTCATGAAATTGCTAACACTTGGTGTTTTTATTGTTATACTGGCTTTATTCTATATTTGGTCTCGCATACAAATTGTTCAGGTTGGCTATGAAATTAATGCGTTATCTGGCGAGCAACAGTCTTTGAAAAATGACAACAAAAACCTTCACATGGAACTATTGCTCCTAAAATCGCCACAACGCATAGAAAAAATTGCCAAAGAAAAATTATTAATGAAAGAGCTGGCACACGACAAAATGTTTAAACTAAGTGAGCTCGCTGTACAGGATAAATGACAAACCAGAAACACATACAGAAAGTCCAACGTTTTAAGATTTTTGCGGTAAGCATAATTTTTGTACTTTTTTATGGTGCTATTATTTTTCGTTCTTACCAACTGCAAATTCTTGGCAATGCTAAAATCAGCAATCTTACTAAAAGTCAGTACAAAACCAGTTTAGTTCAAAGCCCTCACCGTGGGACCATTTATGATCGCAATGGAGAAATTCTAGCCCTTGATGTGCTCGTTGCTAGCGTGGGCATTCACCCCCACAAAGTAAAAAAGGAAAACTTAGAAAGAACAATTACTGTTCTCAATGAGCATACAAAAGTATCACAAAATAAACTGAGACAGATTCTTACTTCTGACAAGAAGTTTTCCTGGGTAAAACGCCGCATGTCCCTACAAAACAGCCAAGCCCTTGAGGAGGCCAAATTAGATGGTATTCAAATCGTAAATGAATACCGCCGTTTTTACCCCAACAAAGAGCTTGCAGGTCAACTCCTTGGCGCTGTTGGTTATGATGCTAAGGCTTTAGGTGGATTAGAGTTAACATATGATAAATATTTACGCTCAGCTGAAATTAAGAAAAAAGTAGAACGTGATGCGCGTGGTCGCCTCACAACAGCTCAAATTGATGAAGAAAAAACACATAATATCTACTTAACAATTGACCGTAACATTCAAGCCTTTGCCGAAGAAGCGCTCCAACAAAAGGCAATAGAACACAAAGTGAACTGGGGATTTGCCATCGTATCTGATGTGACCACTGGAGAAATCCTGGCAATGGCTAATTATCCTGAATTTAATCCAAATGCCTACTGGAAATACAAACAGTTTTATTGGAAAAACCATGCTGCCATAGATGTTTACGAGCCAGGGTCTACATTCAAACCCTTTCTCATGGCTGCTGCTCTCGAACAAAACATTGTTAAACCTCAAGATAGATTTTTTTGTGAAAATGGGCGCTATAAAATTGGCCCTAATTTCGTCAATGATCATCACCCACAGGGGTGGCTCACAGCAAGTGACATCATGAAAGTCTCTTCCAATATTGGCATGACAAAAATTTCACAAAAAGTGGGCCGAAAAAAGTTTTACAACTTTATCAAAGATTTGGGTTTTGGAAAAAAACTAGACATCGGTTTAGGGGGCATGAGTTCAGGGATTGTTCGTCCTTATAAACAATGGCGTGATATTGATCTTAGCAACATTTCTTTTGGACAAGGCCTTGGTGTTAATGGCTTGCAAATGATGAACGCCTACACGGTCATTGCCAATAATGGTCAGCAATTAAAACCATATCTCATTAAAAAGATTATATCGAATAAAGGTGCTATTGCACTGGAAAACAAACCAGAAAAACAGGCCTCTCTTCTTAAAGAAGAAAAAGCAAAACAACTTCATGCAATGCTTCACCAGGTAACACAAGCAGGGGGTACAGCGATTCAAGCTCATGTTCCTGGTTATCTTGCTGCAGGCAAAACAGGCACCGCTCAGAAATTTAATGAAGAGTTAAAAACCTATGCTGAACATCAATACCTCAGCTCTTTTATTGGGTTTGCTCCCTTAAAGGATCCCAAACTCCTGATTTACGTCGTTTATGATAGCCCCTCAGAAAATGGTTACTATGGTGGTTCCGTTGCCGGCCCCGTTTTTAAAACTATTATGGGACGTTCTTTAGCTCAATTAGGGTATATACAAGAACAAGAAAGCAACGAAAACGTTCAAGTTGCCAAACAAACAGGTGAAGATAGTAAGTACGTGCCAATAAAAAAGATTACAAATAATAAAGAAATTCCGAACCTGAAAGGTTTGAGCTTAAGACGTGTTATGGATTTAACAAAAGACCTTGATGTACAACTTAGCATTACCGGAAGTGGTGTTGTTCAGGAACAATGGCCACAAGCAGGAGAAGAGTTAAACAAAAATAAAATATTAAAACTTAAATTAAAGAAACATAGCTGATGAAACTAAAAGACCTTTTACATGATATTGTTCCCCACCAGGACATGCCGGATATTGACATTACAAGTGTTTGTAGTGATTCTCGACGCGTTATAGCGGGAAGCTTGTTTTTTGCTGTTCCAGGCTCAACTTATGATGGTTCGCGGTTCATTGCAACAGCCTTAAAAGGGGGGGCTGTTGCCATTATTCATCAAACTAAGGATGAGTTAAACGCTTCCATACCGCATATTCACGTAGCTGATGTGAGAAACGTTCTAGCACATGCCGCTTCCCGCTTTTTTAACAACCCCTCGGAACAGCTTTATCTCTGTGGCATTACAGGAACAAATGGAAAAACAACGCTCACATACATTCTAGAAAAATTTTGGGAAGAAAAAATCTCTGGCATTATTGGCACCATCAATTTTCGTTATGCCACACATGTTCTCAAAGCACCAAACACAACACCTGATGCCATTACCATCCAAGAATTAATTTCTCAGATGGCAAAAAGCAATGTCACTCATGTTGCCATGGAAGTTTCATCACATGGATTGGAACAAAAACGCGTTGTTGCTAATCACTTTAACGCCTGCGTATTTACAAATTTAACACAAGACCATCTTGACTATCATTCGGATATGGAAAGTTATTATCAGGCTAAAAAATTATTATTTTCAGAGTCTTTGCCGCAGAGCTCAAAAAACAATAAACTTGCTGTTGTTGATGGCG
>JAHJDR010000377.1 GCA_018812345.1 bacterium
CAATCAAATAGCACAACGTTTAGGCAATCTCGCATCCAAAGAAAAAATGACAGATAAATATGGATCCGATGCCAATGGAACACTTGTTTATGCTATGGGTGATGGCAACCATTCTCTGGCAACCGCTAAAGCCATTTGGGAGGCGTTAAAGACTCAAGCTGATGACAAGGATGCTATTATGGAGCATCCCGCACGTTACGCGCTTGTTGAGCTTGTGAATGTGCATGATGAAGGCTTAAACTTTGAACCGATTCATCGCGTGGTGTTTGATGTGAATATTGATGATTTATTAGCGCGTATGAAATCCTATTTTGAAGACCGTGGTTCACAGCTTACGCAAACACTACTTCCTGATGTTAATGCGGCTCTCAAACAGTTTTCTGATATAGAAAAATCATCACATGAACATATTTTTGCTTTTGTTGCCAAAGGCATGAGCGGTTTTATGACCGTTCATAATCCAAGTCTCAATCTCGATGTTGGCAGTTTGCAGGCTTTTCTCGATTATTATTTCAGCTATAACCCAACAGCACGCGTTGATTATATTCACGGGGCAGATGTGGTGACAGAGCTTGGTTCCAAAGAAGGTAATATAGGCTTTTATTTACCCTGTATGGCCAAAGATGATCTGTTTAAAACAGTGTATTTAGATGGAGCGCTGCCACGCAAAACCTTTTCCATGGGAGAGGCTGAAGAAAAGAGATATTATTTAGAGTGCAGGAAGATAACTGAGTAAAATCCGAAATCCGAAATCCGAATATCGAAACTCGAAACAATTTTGACCAACAAAAAACCCCGATTGCGTTAGCAACTGGGGTCTTTTTTTGCTTATAAAGTATTAAGCTTATTTAATAGGTGCTTCCCAATTAGCTCCTTTGTGATCCAAAAGGGCTAACCAAGCTCCGATAACCTTTTTCGCATATTCTTCTTTAGGTGTAAGCTTTTTTGAATTTTGAAGATGGAGTAAGTCATCTTTCAAATTATGAACAGCTGTTACCTTGTCTGCATAGAAATCAGTTATTTCTCTCGTGTAAGAATAGTTCATTTGGTTAAACATTTGCTTGTAACCATCTTTGACATTGATTTTGCCGGCTAACAGATCTTTAAACGTTTCCGTTCTATAGAGTCGTGCTAACTCTAATTTAAGATCTGTTGAAAATTTAGTGGCAAAGCCATCAATGGCCGGAACCATAGCTAACATCATTTTTTGTCTGAACATTTCAGGCATGTTGACGCTAAGTGTTTCTGACCATTTGCCAATAATTTTAGGTGCCGCAGATTTCAATGTAGAATTAATTTCAGTTAATTGCGATACGCCTTTTACTTGAACGTAGTCTAATATAAGACGTGGTCCAAGATAAGTTGCTGAGAAGACAGTGATGTAAATTAAGGCTACTAGAACTAAAGTTCCAGAAACGAGAAATGCAATGTTTCTTTTTTTAGCACCTTTTTTCTCACCATCAATCAGATTTTCCATGTTTGTCACGAGCTCGTTAAAGTCTCTTGATCTAATTTGGTTTTCCATAAAAACTCCTCTAAATTATATTAAATTAATGATGCAGGCATTAATTGGCTGCCATAATCTCAGCATCCACCAAAGCAATGAGATAGTGCATGAGCAATTTGCTCGCTCTATTTTCACTTAAAGTGGCTTTCTTATCACGTGGAAATTCTCTGACCACGGTCATGAGGTTATTAACATCATTTCGGAAGAGTTTTTGAAATTTATCAGCAACGTTATTGATGAGATTGGTCATTTCTGCTCTGACAAGATCGCGGCTCTCTTCAACTTTTATTTCATTCATTCCAGAACCGTTGAAAGTTCTGATTTGATTCAATACAAAATCTTTTCCGAGCTTCTCGTTTAGCTTGCTCTCAAGAACAAGTTTAAGATCTCTTGTTAATTTTGTAGTTTCCTTAATGAAATTCGCTTGGATTACAGGCATTTTTGCTTGTAACTCATTTGCTAAGGCCTTAGCATAAGCTTCAGGAATTCCATTGATTAGTGTGTCTGCATACACGGGTAATAATGGTTGCAATACATCCATTCTTTCTGAAACAGCGTTTTCAATTGAAGCAGGCGTAAAATTGTTTACAATCTTACTTTTGATTACTGATGTAAAAACGAGTAATAGAACCAATAGGTATACTGCAAAGATAATTGAGTTTCTAACAGCAAGTTTCTTTTGTTGTGTGTACTCAACCATGAGATCATCCATTCTAAGTAGGATTTCTTCATCTTTCTTTGTCATGACTGCCCTCCTAATAAGGTTAGTTTAATAAGTTAACACATAATAAAATGTGTTAGCGAAAACTTAAAATATTGCAACTATGATAACCCAAAACAAGATTAAGTCAATAAGATATTTAGGATTTTAGGAAGGCCTGTCAAAGTAGCGGATAAATTTTAGCGCATTTCTTCTAGTTTTAGTTTGATTTTTTGTTCTTTGCCCTCACGCATAATTGTGAGCTCAATAGTGTCTGCCGGGGAAAGCTGACTAATCAAGTAATAGAGCGGTGCTTTGTTTTCTATGACAGGTGTGCCATTAACTTTGGTGATGATGTCGAATTCCTTTAATCCTGCCTTGTCAGCAGGAGAGCCTGGAACAATAGCATTCTGAGACTGATAGCGACCGCTGATGACCATAGCGCCGTAGTTTATGGGAAGGTCAAATTTTTGAACAATAGTGTCATTAAGATGAACATAACGCACACCTAAGAAAGCGCGAACAATACGACCATGTAGGTACACATTTTCGATGATGTTTTTAACAGAGTTAATAGGGATAGCAAAACCAATATTTTGAGATTGATAAACAATGGCTGTGTTTATGCCAATAACTTCCCCAGCAAGGTTAATGAGAGGACCACCTGAATTGCCAACATTGATCGCAGCATCCGTTTGAATGAGATCAAATAAATATTCAGAATAACCTTGGCTCGCACCTGCTGAGATCGAACGTGATAAGCCAGATATAACACCTTTTGAAACAGTATTTTGAAATTCCCCCAAAGAGTTACCAATAGCGATTGCCGATTGTCCCACTTCAACAAGATTGCTATCACCTAATTCAATTGTGGGGAAATCCTTGCCCTCAATTTTTAG
>JAHJDR010000378.1 GCA_018812345.1 bacterium
AATAAATCTTGGCTCACCGTTTCCGTGTGAACGCTCCATTGTGATGGTAATCGTTTTTTCATCTGCGGGTTTTGGCCAATAAGGGCCTTTATAAGGAACATCATAATAAAATCTAGCATCAAGTGATGTTTGTGAACCCTGCTCCATCAATCGCGTAAACGTATGAACAACTTTTAAATACTGTGGTTCTTTGTCATCCTCTAAGGGTTGGGTTTGAGACTGCGGGCGCTTGTCTGTACCAATACGTGCTAGGTCAATAGGAAGCCTTTTGAGAAGCATCATTGCGCCAAAAGATTGTCTGGGAAGAGCCTCCAAGGAACCTGGAAAATAGCCTTTACTCTCCAAGGCATAGACAATGGATTCACGCCATCGATAATCTTGGTCTTCCATGAGCGCACACATACTATTAACGACCTTAATAATATCATCACTTGTTAAGAGCTGTATAGGAGGCAATTCTGAATTATCCTCTAAACAGTAATACAGCCATTGTGTGTCCCAACGACCGTGTGGCAATCGCGGAATATTAACTTCAAACCACTTTCTAAATTTTTCAGAGTTTTTGTATACGTATGTGATAATCCGAACCTGGTATTCGTTGGGAATCAAGCCACTAGAAAGAGACCTAATTAAGGCATAATAAAACTTTGTTCCCAGAACAAAAGGATACTCATCAAGATTATTGATGACTCCATTGAGCTCCACTGTGCCGTTATTATCAGGCAATACAAAATCATTATTCCTGGAAAACAACTTGAGAAGCTTGTCATGAGTCATCTTCGCACTCGGTGCTTCGTCATCAGCAAATACCCTATGCGCTTTATTGATGAGAAAGGCTTTTACCGCTTCTTTTAATCGAGGATATGACACAAACCAAGAATCTAAAAATCTAACACTCATTCTCTGATGTGATAATATCTTTTTGTCCATACCCGAATCATATCCCACAATCTTCTCAGCAATAACGTGCAACCATTTTTCTGGCAAAGGACCAAAACCATTTTTGAGCCACTGCTCCATCATGAAATAAAAAGGTTCTTTATATTCAGAAAATAAAGAAAGATACGTTGCATAGTGATCACCAATCATGAGCATGATCTTTTGCCACTCTGGTTTGACATGAGATACATTCCCTGCCTGCTCACCTCTATTAGGATCAACACCCAAACTTTCAAAAACCTCTTTTCGGGCAAAAACCCATGAAGAATCTTCTTTATAAGGTAAGCTACTTCGTTCTTTTGTAAATAACTGTTTATAAGGGACGCGCTCAGATATAATGGGATCAATCCAATAGCGATTATGCGGGTGTTTTCTGGCCACACGAAAGACATCATACAAACTAGTGAATTCCCCTTCATTTGTAGTCTTTGTCCCTAAATGATAGTAAAATGCTTTTTGTCTGTCAGAAAAATGATTTGACTTGATAACACGCTCAATAATTCTTCTATTGGTTTGTGCTGTTTCACAAGCGCCGTTTCCTAACGACCATGATGTAAGATTTTTTTGCCAATCCTGTGGTAAAAAAGAATTCGTGTGAGCCACACTTTTACCAGCACCACCTTCAAAGGCATCATCCACTGATTGTATTTCAAGAGGTTTTATACCAGATAAAGAGGTCCCCACTGTTGTTGTATGACCAGGCATAGGCGAAATTATGGGGAGCAATGGTCTCATTTTTTTAACGTATGTATTTGGGCTTGCAGGACATACAAATCAGGACATGCCTCAAATAATTCACGATCTTTTTCATAAACACTATCAAGAAGAGCCTGATGATCCGCTGTCACGGTCACATCAGAAATGCGAATGACACTAATCAACCAAGGCACAAGTTTGTAAATCTCACCTCGAGCGAGTTCAGGTATTTTTTGTAAAACAAATAGAAGTTCCTTGCTTGTAAGTGATGATGCTATTGTTGGCAAACCAGCTGTTTGTGGCTCTCCTATAGCAAACGAAGCATATAGCCTCGCACAAATATCCAAAGCAAAACATCTTGTCTTATTGGAAAGAGATTCTAACTCTCGGCTTATTTCATATAAACGATCAACCTGATCTTTTGAAAAATATCCTGTGAGGGCCGATAAAACTTCAAGAACCTCACCATAAAGAAGGCCATCCTCTGACAGTAAATCAAGCAATAAATCAATGCTGCGGGCAGAACAAACATTAGGATTTTTCGCCACAAGAGCTTTGATAGCCTGTGACCAACTAATAATGTTCTGAACCTCAGAATGATTATAAATCCCCAAAACACCATGGCCCTTACAGAGAATTAAAAATCTATGGAAAAGTGACGCATTATAGGTTTCTGAATGATGGTGCATTTGAAAAGCCAAAGCAATCATCCGGTCTTTAACCATGAGAATATGGTACTCTGAATGGGGGTCGCACTCCTTTAATTTTTCAACTGAGGTCATGAGCTTATCTAGTTGTTCCCGAGTGAGCCCGTGCCCCTCTGAAACCCAACCACTCAACCCAATAAAAGAGCGGCTTTTCAGCAAATCATCTGTTTCCTGCTCATATTTTGTTGGTATATTTTTATAAGCGCGCGCTACACAGGTTGAGAAGTCGTATAATCTGCAAAACTGTGAACCATAACCGTGTTGCATCAGGCAACGTAGGTGCCACGCATATTTATAGTCGGAAAAAAAACTCATAACAATTTGTCTTTGTGAATTCTGTTGATAGGCATCGTAAATAAGTTGGAGACATCTTGTTTTTACTTTTTTATCACTTGATGAAATGCCAAGCATCAAAACCTTTTCCAATTGAGCCTCTTTCAATTGAGAACCCATTCCTGTAAAAAGAGCTTCAAAAACACGATAACCATATTCACTTTTAAGATTATCTTCTGAGAAAATAGCGTCAAAAAGAGCGGATGTAAAAATCCATTCGCTCGCATTCCTAGTAACCACACTTCTATTTTGTTCGCTTCCCACATCATTGCTCAGAGCATGACAAATGAGTTTGACACGATCATCCTGAATACCAGCTTTGTACTTCTGAGTATAATGGTTCGTCATTTGCCTCCTCACAAAATGCTTAGTTTTGTGTTCGTTTGCTACTATGATAAGGGGACCAACAATAGCTAAGATACTTAATGCGGAGACAGTACAAACCCCCCCTGTTACCTCATAGAAGTCCCCGACAAAATCTCTGGCCTCATGAGGAATGGCATCACAACCTGAAAGCAATACCGCTGAGAAAGCTAAGGTTCCTAAAGATGCCTGTTTGGATAAGCGAGGTGAAAAAAGTGAAGACCTTTGTTGCGACCCTAAAGATGAAACACGTTTTGTTGGTATAGGACCATTATCATAGGAAGAAGACGTTTGTTGGCATGGTAGTGCTGGTGAAGCAAGAGCTGTACCCAAAGAAACAGGAGGACCTGAAAACATACTTGAGGAAAGTAAATTATGTACAACTAGATTCATATAACCTCTCACAATCACCCTGTAAAAGGCCCCATAAATCTATTTTCTTGTTATATATTATAATCGGCTAAATACTTGAAATGTTGCGTGGTTTTTAGAGGATATATCCTATAATTAGAATAGTTATATCAAGAGCTTGCAAATGTTGTTTCGCACAAAACCACAAAAATAGAATGCTTGGGAATTATTGATCACGAATGTGGGTGGCCCTGCCAATGGGATAAATACCTTTCGTGTTTTGGTGATTATTGAATCAATACACTAATTTTGCTGAGAAGGTCTTCAATATTAAATGGTTTTAAGACTACATCATCAGCTCTTTGAATTGTTTTACGTCCAATCATGGTTTCATTGGCAGCGGTAAAAGCAATAACAGGAATGTTGCGTGTTGCCTCATCTCTCTTGAGCATTTTTGAGGCTTCATAACCATCCATCACAGGCATGAGCACATCCATGAGAATAAGATCTGGCTGATATGTTTTAGCCATCTCTACACCTTCATGACCATTATAAGCTTGCCTTACTTCGTACCCTTGGACTTCTAATCTGAATGAGGTTACTTCTGATAAATCGAGTTCATCATCGACGATCAGGACTTTTCTCTTTGTCATGTTGTCTCCTTTTTAATCTACTTTCCCACCAGAGAAACCCTCTGTTTAAGTCCCACTTACCCATACGTTTTTCTACACACCACTTACTTGTATACGCAACAATGGTGCCAAAATCTGATTAAAATAACATTATACTCCTATGATATCATTGTTCTTATTTGTTTCTTTGACTATATGCGACATTCATTCTGATAAAAAACTACCAGAATTGTCAATTTGAGAATGGCTGTGTCAGTATTTTAATAATGGCAATTAAAGACGTAATTAGGCAACAGCATCATCAATGATCTTTTTAATTTTTTGCTCTATTTCATTGGCAAGAGGAATCAGTTCATCAACTTTAAAGATACCCATTGTTATTGATGGTCGCATTGTCGTAACTGTAACAACATTATTTTCCTCATAGATCGCTACACGACAAGGCAAAACAGCCGCAATCTTCATTTCATGATCCAAAGCTTTTTTGGCAAGCACAGGGTTACAAATTTCATAGATAAGACAATTACGATCAAAATCGACATTCTTCTCTGCCATTTTTTGCTTCATATCGATTGTATGAAGGATACCAAATTGGTGCGCACTCACTGCCTGTTCAAACTTTTTACAAACCTTAGCCAAGACTTTAGAAGTCGTCTTAGTATACAAAAACAAGTCTTTATCTATAGTCTTAGAAACTTGACTTGGTTTGGTTAATAGCAATTCATTGATTTTAAAAATTAAGTCTTGGCTTGTACCAAGGGATTTAATAAAATAGGCATCTGCGCCAACACTATACCCCTCTTTATCTTCCATAAGAGATGTATAGATAAGCACAGGAATATGCTGCACAGCTTCATCAGATTTGAGTTTTCGACACACTTCATAGCCTGTCATTTTGGGAAGCATTACATCCAAAATTACGAGATCGGGCAATATTTCTTTAACTTTTTTAAGCCCTTCTTCGCCATCATGAGCTGCATGAACTTCAAAGCCAGTACCTTCCAATGATAATTTGAGTAAATCAACAAGATCTTCTTCATCTTCAACAATCAGTATTTTTGTTTTTTTCATTATAACTACCTCATTTGTGAGACATTATATTAACAAACTTGAATAACAGTTACCAGAACTATAAATCACGTCTTAATGAACAGTTCATAGGATACAAGTAAAACATCTAAAATAAAAAGCCCAACAATCGCCACTTCGAGGACAATCATCTTACGTGTTGATGAAAAATTTGATAACACTTCTAAATTTCCCTGAATCATCTGTAATTTTTCTTTCAAAAACATGAAGCGTTCTTTGAGTTCAAACATGGTTATTCCTTCTTCATAGAGAACATCGAGCACTTTTTTTTCCCAAGCCGCTTCTGGCTTTTCTAACAGTCTCAGTGAGACGATAATATCTTGTCTAATAGCAAGAATTTCTTTGATAAGTTTTAAAATAGAACGTTCTGAAATACTCTTACTTTTCAGCCCTACTGTTGCTGTCATCTTTTTTACTTTTTCAAGCAAACCATCAACCTTTTGCTCAAAAAACTCTAATGCTGTTGACTGAGCAAGAACTAAGGAAATAAGTTCAACTTTATCCGAATCAATTGAATCAACAATCACACGATTAAAAGTAACCTTATTTTTTTCACGAGGCTTTAATTATAAAAAATACTCATCCATGACCGATAAATCAAAAATCTTATCTAAATGATTTTGAATAGCATTAATAATAGCTGTTTGCTGTGTGGTCGAAAGATTAAAAAAGACAACAGACCCAAAATTATAAATGAAACAATAAGATGTGGAGCCAAACTGATACCCTAAAACCAACGGCGTAAACACTAAAGGTCGCTCATCAAATTTTTTTACTAAATCCTTAAGCTTAAGCTCTTTCACGACATGATATGATGAAAAAGAAATTTGTCGATTAATGTCTGTGTCCTTTAAATTGAGATTGTTTTCAGCCATAGGGAATTATTAAGATTTTTGGATGAAAAAGACAATGGATATATTATTTGAGAGTACCGAAGATCCGGAGTACCAGGGTAGTGCTTTGTGTCCTGTGTACAGTCGCTAGCCTGCCCCGTTCTACGGGGTCGCTCGCTTGCCCCGCTCTGCGGGACAAAGGAGATGACAGGGTTCATGATTGACAATAAGCAAATGACAATTGGCTATCGGCAATTTAAATCGCAAATCGCTTATTGCATATTGTCAATT
>JAHJDR010000379.1 GCA_018812345.1 bacterium
ATGGACTTTATCTCAATAATGTATTCCATCTTACGTGCAAAATATTCTTTTTGTTCCTGCAATATACGAAATACCTCACGACCGACTGTGCCGAAACCGAGGAGACCTATTTTTGTGATTTTGTTTGACATAATATTTCGTCGCTCGTCGCTCAAAAGCGAGACTATCGAGACAGTCGAGACAATAGAGACAGTCGTATGAATAAATTAACGATTGTCTCGATTGTCTCGATAGCTCGATTGTCTCAAATACAGAGCCAGTAGCAACGTTATTTACTACTAATCTTCAGCCAACTTTTTATCCCACGAACAGCCTGACGTATTCGTTTTTCATTTTCGACTAAGGCAAAACGCACAAACTCATCGCCATATTCACCAAAACCAATTCCGGGAGCACAACAAACATGAGCTTCTTTGAGCATGAGTTTAGAAAATTTAAGACTGCCCTGTTTTACAAACTTATCAGGTATTTTTGCCCAAACAAACATTGTGGCTTTTGGTTTATCTATTTGCCAACCAATCTTGTTCATGCCGTCAACAAAAACATCACGTCTATTCTGATAAACAAGACAATTCTCATTAACAAAACGATCGCCATTATTAAGAGCAACTGTTGCCGCTATTTGAATGGGTTGAAACATCCCATAATCTAAATAGGATTTAATCTTTTTTAAGGCATGAATCATGCGAGGATTGCCTAAGGCAAAAGCAACACGCCACCCAGGCATATTATAGCCCTTGGACATGGAATACAGCTCTACAGCGTATTTCTTGGCGCCATCAACCTGTAAAATACTAGGGGCTTCATAGCCATCAAAACAAAGATCTGCATACGCAAGATCATGCACAATATACACACCATATTTCTTAGCAAATTTGATGAGATCTTTGAAAAAAGGTTTTTCCACACAAAAACCTGTTGGGTTTGATGGAAAAGAACAAATCAAAACCTTAGGTCTGGGATGCACTGTTTTAATGGCTCTCTCAATATTGCGAAAATAAAAATCCATATCATCACAACGAATATCACGCACATTGGCACGCGCAATAACAGGAGCAAAATAATGAATGGGATAAGTGGGATTTGGCGCTAAAACCACATCACCTGGTTGCGTAATGGCCATAATCAAATGGGATAATCCTTCTTTAGCTCCCATTGTAACAACAACCTCATCATCAAAATTGAGTTTTACGCCATAACGTCTTTCATATAACTCACACACAGCCATTCTGAGCTTGGGAATACCACGTGAGACAGAATAACGATGATTTTTGTTTTTCTTGGCAGCTTCACAAAGTTTGTCCACAACAAAATCAGCACTGGGCATATCAGGATTTCCCATTCCCAGATTAATAACATCATGTCCTTTTATACGTAACTGAGTCATTTGGGCCACAACTTCTGTTAAAGGATAGGGAGGCAAACGCTCAATAAGAGCAAATTCGGTTGTGAGTTTTTTTGGCATGCTGTGTAGATAGCTAATTTTTAGAGAGAAATACAGGATTTTTTCGGTTATCGGTTATTGGTTATCGTTAACAAAACCTATAACCTATAACCTATAACCTATAACCGACTAAAAGGTTCCTGCACCCTGACGAATAAGCTCTGGTTCACCAGAAACTAAGGAAACAACTGTTGTGGGATTATGGGGAACCGGGCCCATATCAACAAGAAGATCTACCTGATTCCCAAAAGCCTCTTTAATGTCATCGGGATCAATATAAAAATCATCAGCATTCATTCTCGCTGCCGTATTGAGTATCGGTGTCGTATCAATAGTATGCAATGTCTCAAAAAAAACATGTTGTGGCATACGAACACCAATTTCTTCGCGATTAACATCTAATAACTTTTTTCCTTGTTTGTTGGCTCTGAGAATAAAGGTATAGGGTCCAGGCAATCGATTATTAATGTAGCGATAAACAGCATTTTCAACGATGGCAAATTCTGTAATGGAAGAAAACTCATGGAACATCAAAGCCATCACTTTTATTTTAATAAAACGTTTGAGGTGATAAAGGCGATGTATGGCTTTTTTATCATGAACATAGCAGCCCATGGAATAACCAGAATCCGTAGGATAAATAACAATCCCACCACTTTCAAAAACAGAAACAACTTGCTTCATGAGACGAATTTGAGGGTTCACTGGATGTATTTCTAGTCTTTTCATATTTATTGCTCCGAAGCTCCGATGCGCCAATGCTCCGATGAAAGAATAGTTTATTATCTCATCGGCTCATTGGTACGTCGGCTCGTCGGCGCAAGTTTATTCATATCTTGCTTCTGGATGAAAACAAACCACAGCTGCCGTTGTGCCCGTGGGGTAAAAAACACCGGCATCTGTAATATCAATTTGAAGCCTCTCTTTAGCTTTCAAAACATCAAAAAGTAAATGGTTAACCTTAATATTTTTCAATCCTGGATAGCCTGGCGAATAACGTGTGCCTTGTTTTTCTGTTAGTCCCAATTTGCGACGCATGACATTATGGGTAAACGCGGCCATGTCTTCAGCTATGCGATCCGAAAGCCCTTGTAATAAATAAGCCTCTTCTATGCTTCCTTGGTCTTTGAATATTTGGATTTGCTTATCAACTAAAAAGCCTGCCGTAGAAATTTGCAAACCAATGGCATCGCTTCTTTTTGTTCCTTTTTTGATAAAAAATTGCGCTGCTGAAAAAACATCTAGTTTCTGAGAACCCACAACAGGGTTAAAATGAATACGCGCTATTTCCGGACCCTTGGGAGCGCTAGAAACAATGACAGTATCTCCTTCGGACTGACAGGGGAAAATGCCATACACGGCTTGTGGTTTAAGCCAGGTATTTTTTTCACTAAGCGCTAACCATTCCCGTAATTTTTCTTTTAAGATCTCTTCCGAAACCCCTTTTTTAAACCAACTATTTTTACCCCCAAAACGCCAATTCAGCGAAAAAAGAGTTTTCAAATCAATGTAATTATAAAAATCTTTTAAGGCACAGGACAAAACAGTCGGCGCACAAAAAACATCTTCAGGGAAAATCTTTTTGGCAGCAAGAATATTACGCCGTGGTAAAGTATTAATAAGAGTTTCCTTTTCTACTAACTGTTTGGCCACTCTGTTTTCATCATCTTTTAATTTTTGGAGATTAGTGGCAATAAGATCTTCTCGGGATTTTTCTGAACGTGTGTATTGGTTCATCACATTCACACCATCCATTGCTGAGGAACAATAAAATACATGGGGAATGATTTCTTTCAAATCTTCCTGACCCCACATGGCTACTGAAAAGGCATGTTGTTTATTAACAGGAGCGCCCCCGATCAAAATAGCACAATCTTTTAAACCCATTTCTTTAGCTTGTCTTGCCACATCAATCATATGGTTAGAAGTTTGTACAAGCAAGGCTGACATACCAATGGCTTGTGCCTTATGTTTCCTGGCTTCCTCGACAAATCTTTCCAGAGGTACCTGAACACCTAAGTCAATTACCTGGTAACCATAGTTTTCGAGCAGTGTTTTAACCAGATCCTTCCCAATGCTATGGACATCTTGATAAACAGTCCCTAAGACCACAACACCTTTTTTCGCAATA
>JAHJDR010000049.1 GCA_018812345.1 bacterium
ATACAGAAGTGCCGCGTGTGCGTTTTGAGGTGGGTGTTGACAAGCAGGGCAATCTTCAAGCGCGCCTTGGAAAGATTCGCGCGCATGAACGTGCGAATGAAGATGAGAGTGGTTTGAATTTTGTGTTTGGCGAACAGGGTGACACAAAGGTGCGCATCGTTGAAGACACGTGGACAGATGCTAAAACAGGCGAGACAAAACGTGGTCGCGTGCGCGTTTTCTTTTATAGACCAGATGTAGATGTTAAATTTAAAAACGAAACTAAAATAGGTTCGCCTTATGCGTGGATTGAATTTGATAATCGTGATGCTCTCGTGGGACGTCCAGGTCAGTTTAAAGTCAGGTCTGCCCACTACCATCAATTCCATTATACGCGAACAGCAGATAAGAATAATAAGCTTCCAGAGCATTCACGCTTTCTTATAGAAGGCAGTGCCGGCTTTTTCTGTGATGGTCGTGAGGGTCGTGCTTTAGCGGAAATGTTAGAAGAATTTGTTGAGAATTTTGTACCCAGCTCCCAAGATCGCGCGCGGATGTACAAACTTCTCAAACAAGTCAACACCGGTTCAATAGAGGCGCAAGCCGCTCTTTTGAGCGCCTTGAGTGTTCTTGATTTACATAATGAAGTTCGCGAAACCTTGGGACGATCAGATGAGGCCTTTATTACTGACAAGGGACAGTATGATCGTCATGATGTGAGTGAGCTAGCTGAAGTGGCTCTAGACAAATCCAGAATCAGACAACTTAAAAAAGCTGTAACAGCAGGGGAAGAGCGAGAAGATTTTGCCACACAATTATCCTTAAAGCCTGAGCACAAATTTGGTTTACAATCCTTACAAGATCATAGAATGCCTATTTCAAGATTTGAACCAGCCCTAGATCACACCGCTCCCATCAGACCTCTGCAACGTGATTTTACAACCACAGTGTCACTAAAATCACCCATGGAACATGGCCTCAATACTTTTGGTATGGGCCTTATAAGTCCTATGAGTCCTATAGGACACATGGGCCCCATGATGATGATGTAACCACCCGCGCCCCTGAGACCCAGCGACCCTGCGAACCCTCGACTCCTCGACCCCTCGACCCAGGACGCCCCCCACACATCTCTTATCATCTTGATAAATCACTATCACAATGACGACGCAAGACCTCATAATATGAGACGTTGTTTTATAAGACATTAATATTATACGACTTATTTGGCGGCAAACTGGCATAAAACATGCATAATACTAAGGGTAAGGAGTGTGATTATCATGGCAAGAACACTAATAAATTTATTTAAGTATGTCGTATTAACAGTTAATTGGCATGTTTTAGCAACAGCGGGTTTCATTACTCTTGTAGCCTTTACAGCCTCAACAACAATGGCTGATGGTCAAAAAGCCATGGAAAACTATACAGAGCGCTCTCAAGCCTATTATATTGCTCTCGGTGGCACAGAGTATGCCAAATACCTTAAAGAAAAGGGCGCTGATGTTAATCGTACGAATATGAAACTTGGTGAAGGTTCCTTTTCTATTAGAGAAACAGAAGAAGGCTATCTAGAAGTAGAAAGTAAGGTTGATGATGTGATTGAACAGATTCTTTCTGACTTTGAATAATTTATTAAGAATAAAAATTTCTTTTCCAACAGTGTTTTTTAATCTTTTCTAAATCCACTTCCTTTAATAATGCATCACCTGAAACCACGCAATTTTTCTCTACATTATCTATCGTACGCATGCCAGGAATAACTGTAGACACAGCAGGATGAGCTAGGCAAAATTGTAAGGCAATGTGACTCAAGGGTTTGCCAAGGTGTTGCGTGTCCTTGCGCAGTTGATCAACGTGTTGACAGGTTTCTTCAAGGCGCTCTTTTGTAAAATAACGAGAGCGCCAATCCTTTTTGTGAAAAGAGGTTTCTCGTGTTATGTTACCCGTTAAAGACCCTTCATCAAGGGGAACGCGTACAATGACAGCCACACCGTGTTTTTGGCAAAGAGGAAAAAGTTTATTAGCGGGTTCCTGATCAAAAATATTATAGATAACTTGTACGCTATCAATAAGACCAGAGCTCACAACTTCTAGGGCTGAATTAGGTTCGTGATCATTAATAGAGATACCAAAATAATTAATTTTACCTTGTTTTTTGAGCAGGCTAATCGTTTCAAATAATTCATCTCCTTGCTCTAACCATTGATCTGACCAGACATGAAGCTGTTGCAGGGTTATGCAATCAGTGCGTAGGTTTTTTAAACTAAATTCTGTGAGTTCTATGATATGCTTTTTGGGAAAAGTTTCTTCTAAAGGTATGTTGTGCTGTGCTGGCCATTGAAAGTTTTTGGGTGGTATTTTTGTGGCTACTGAAACCTTTTGTTTTGCTTCCTTAAAGGCCGAAGCAATCAAAGATTCGCTGTGACCATGGCCATAAACAGCAGCCGTATCAATAAAGGTAATGCCAAGCTCTATTCCTTTAACAAGGGCATTGATTGCACTTCGGTCATTTCTAGGTCCCCACATGCCTCCCATAGTCCATGTGCCATGGCCGATTTCTGAGACATTGAGAGAGGTATTGCCGAAGGGGCGGTGGTGCATAGTGTGTACCTTTTGTTTTTATTGGCAATTGACAATAAGCAATAAGCAATAAGCAATTTAGATTGTCAATTGCCAATTGTCACTTGCTTATTGTCAATTATTTATAATACATAAAAAACAAAGGGGGCCTTATGAAACGCAGTGTTTTAATTTTTATTCTCATTCTTTTTTCAACAACAGCCTTTGCCTCTGTTGAACTAAAGCCCATAACCCATGACAAAGACAGTTATTCAATCAGTTTGCCAACTAATTGGGAATATAGTTTTAATCATAAGGGAGCTAGTTTTTTTGCTAGACGAGTTTCTGAAGGGGCGCGTGATAGCTTTCGAGAAAATTTAAGTGTCATTTCTGAAACACTCCCCATTCAAATAACAGCAGAGCAGTACTATCAAAACAATCTTGTCACCATGAAAAAAATGTTAAAAGAGTTTTCCATTGATAGCTTTACAAAAACAAAAATTGGCAACCGTGATATGATTAAACTTGTGAGCAGCTATCTGGTGGGTATGAATAAAGTTAAGGCCAAGGCGCTGTTTGCCATGCGCGGCATGACAGGTTATGTGGTGACCATCACATCACTGGAAACAGATTTTAACAATCATGAAGCAGAGTTTGATGAAATTCTGAACACGTTTATGCTTCCGTAGGTTGTTGAAGCTTTTTTCTTTTTCTTGAAGATATTTCTTGTTGTAAAATTGTAATCCACGTTAAATTCATGGCAAGAGCCGTTGAAAACAATACCCATTGTGGTTTTCCCAAGATAGCAAAGACCAGAAAAACAACAGAGAAAAAATCTCGTTTGATGGCAAAGTGTGCTTTAAAAAAGATCTTTGAAAAGAGAGTGAGGTCCTTTCGCGTATCAAAGGCTTTTTGTATGGCCAAAAGACTTCCTGAGTCACTGTAATGCAGGACATACCAAAATATAATGCCCAAGGCCATGATGAGTCCAAAGGCGGCCGACCCTGTCAAGATATGGCTATAAACATATTTTTGGGTGTATAAGTTAATAATCGTGCCTAAGATAAAAACAATATAGGTCAAGTTGTCACAAATAGTATCCAGCCATTGCCCAAACTTAGAACTCGTGAGGCGCAGTTTTGATAATTCACCATCAACACCATCCAGGATAGATGTGAGCTTAAATAGAATTCCGGCGACAAGATATGTTGTGTACGTTCCCACAGAAGCCAGATAACCACAGGCAAGTCCCATAAATAACACAAAGAAAGTAAATTGGTTTGCTGATAGGGGAAGCTTTACCAAGTGGCGGCTTATAGCTGTTGAGATGTGGCGATTAAAATTGCGTGAGATAATGCCATCAGTAGGTTTGCGACACGCATTAATAAGCACGCGTTCTGCTTGTTTAAGACTTTCTGGTGTATCAACATCTTGCCAAAAGGCGCCTCCAATATCAAAAACACCCATTTCGCCATTGTTTGATAGTGTGCGAATACCATCTGAAAGACTGGCATCACCATCTTTTTTGGCGTCATCAAGGGCTTTAAAAATAGAGGGGCTTAAAAGAAAAAGCCCGGTATCAATAGCGTTGTAGGTAACAAGAGCTTTCTCAATAGCTACGATTTTATTATCTTTCACGAGAACTTTTGTGGCATCGTCTTTATCAAAAATTTGGTGTGTTTTATAATCAACAGCTAAACAGGCTTTAAGGGGGCCTAGGCCGTGAGCAACAAGGTTAGTAAGTGTTTGCGGATCAAAAATATGATCAGACATCATGAGAACAAAATTTTCTTTTATCACATCTTTTGCGGCCAAAACAGATAGACCATTAGATCTTTTCCAATCAGGGTTGTCAACAAACTCAATAGCAACAGGCCACTTGTTTTTCTTTACATAAGCCATGATACGTTCTTTTTGAAAACCCACAACAATAACGATTCTTTTCAGCCCACCACGATGAGCTGTGAGGATAATGCGTTTTAATAAGGGAAGTCCTGAAACTTTGCGTAATGGTTTTGGTGTTTTGGCGGTGCTGTTAAGACGCGTGCCCGCTCCTGCCGCTATGATGAGACCTGTTGTTGTATTTGTATCCATAATATTTTTTCATTGGCGCATCGGAGCGTTGGCTCATCGGCGCGATTAAAACATCGTTCCTAATTGAAAATACACGCTACCATAGCGCAGGCTCATGCGTGTGGTGGCATCTGTTAGGCCGCCGAGGCGCCATCTATTTGTGAGGATAACACCATATCCTGCGCGTATCGTAAGAGGCAGGCCATAACCAACGACAACATCACCAGAGACCTCTGCCCCAACAGAGACAAGCATGCGCGTGAAAAGCTCTGCCGCTTCTGTTCTGTATTTGATGTCACCGCCATCACAAAAAAGAGCCATATGAATCTTATCGAGAAAAATAGGCCATGTGCCAATGCCCCAGTTTACGTTTGTGGCCAAGGGTATGCGGTATTCTGTTGAAAAAAGAACGGCATAGTCTCCACCATACGTAATGCCAGATAAACCGCGTAACGGAAAGAGGCGTGATGAGTAGCTTGCGCCAGCACCTTCTCCAAAAGGTCCGCCTAAGCGATACACACCAAATTGTTGTTGGTCTCCCCAAACCCAGCCCGCCGCGGTTCTAATGGCCAGGACCTGGTGATCAGACCAAGGCATTTCAATATAAAAACGCAGATCACCACGAATAGCAATTTCTTCGTTAACATCAGCAGAGGCAAGGTATTCATCAGTCCACTCACCAGCAAGTTTAAATTTCACGCCCTTTTCTTGGCTGATAGAGTTTGTATATTGATGGTATTTACTAAAGGTGTATTGGAAACGAACACCCGCATAAGGCATCATGTTGATGAGATTAACATTGAGGTTAGTTAGCGCAGACCGGTGTTCATAAAAATAGGAAAGATTGAAACGGTGATATTTGTAAGCCATAGCAAGGCCGGTGTAGGCCTGATGTCTTTGCTCAAAGAAACGTGTGTTGTTAACATCGCCCCAGTCAACAGCATAGCGAATGCCACCCAGAAAAAATGTAGGCGCATAGCGTGAGTAAAAATAAGTGCCCCCAGCGCCTAAGAAAGGGGCATCAGAACGATAGTTTGCAAAGGCAGTCCACGCATGCCTGTACAAGGGATCTGATCGGCCAATGGCCGCGCCCAAGAGGAGGGTGTTTTCAAAATACACAAGACTAGGCATGATGTAGCGTGGCACGAGTAGTTGTGGCAACACATGGTACTTTTTTGTTCCCTCTGGATTCGCTGTGTCTAAAGAAACGTTTGCGGGTAATCCTGAAAGCTCATTTTTATATTGTGAGGGATATTCTTTATTCTCTGTAAGCTGTTCTGTGTTTTGCTTTTTA
>JAHJDR010000050.1 GCA_018812345.1 bacterium
CCTAAGAAAGGGGCATCAGAACGATAGTTGGCAAAGGCCGTCCACGTATGCCTGTATAAGGGATCTGATCGGCCAATGGCCGCGCCTAAGAGGAACGTGTTTTCAAAATACACAAGACTAGGCATGATGTAACGAGGAACGAGTAATTGTGGCAACACATGGTACTTTTTTGTTCCCTCTGGATTCGCTGTGTCTAAAGAAACGTTTGTGGGTAATCCTGAAAGCTCATTTTTATATTGTGAGGGATATTCTTTATTCTCTGTAAGCTGTTCTGTGTTTTGCTTTTTATCTGTTTTTGATTTTTTATTGCCAAAACCTCCAAAAAGAATGTTGGGCAAGAGATCATGGTCGCTTGGGTTTTGACTAAAAGACACTGTGGATTGTGCAAGGTTCTTGGCAAAACCATCTAAATGAGTTGATGAGCTAAACAAAGAATATTTATTTTGTGCATGCTTTGGTTCTATGGTTTCATAGGGAATGTCATCTTCTATGATAGAATGTTTAGGCGCGGGCAGCTTATCGAAATCAGCCAAGTGCTCGCTAACAAGCACTATCTCAGAAGCGTTAGGGGCTTGTGAGATGGAGTAGTTGCGCGTTGAGGCAACGATCTGTTGTTTGTTAAGAGTGTCATTATTTTGCGCTGTTTTTGTTTGTAAGTGAACAAGACCGGGAACAGGGGTAATGTTCGGCGTAAATTTTTGAATGTATTTTTTCTTGGCATTAAATCTTTTGACATAGACATCACGACCATTAGGGGAAGGCATGGGTTCAAAAACGCCATCAAGAACGTTTGTGACTTGTGACAAAGCCCCATTATGCTGGTTGTAACGATAGATATTAGCAATGCCTGTGCGGTATGAATCAAAATATATGGAATGTCCATCAGAGGCAAAAACAGGGTGGTTGTCTGGTTGTCTGTCGTTTGTGACTTGAGCGAGCCTCTTTCCTGTTTTAGAATAAATCACAATGTCACGAAAACCTGTGTGCGGATTGAATTCGCTCACGACAATTTTTGAGCCGTCAGGAGAAAATCGAGGGTTTGAAAATTGGGTTTTATCAGGAGCGTCTGTGATAACATAACCCTTCTTGCCATAGAGATCATAAACATAGAGTTGATCTGTATTCAGGAAGTTTCTGACCATGACCATCCAGCGCTGACCATTGTCTTCAGGAGAAAAGGCAGGGTCTTTTGCTCGCATGGATTTTTTGGAATGTTCTTTATCATAAACACGGTGCAAGGTTTTCTTTTTTGTATCGTAATAATAAACCTCTGCAAGAGCTGTTTTGCGCTCAACAGCAGAAAGCGTTGAAAAGGCTAAATAGCGGCCAGTGCGTGAAAAAGACATTTGGCCAAAGAGTTGTCTTTTGATGAGGTGAGGTTCTGTTTCGTCTTTGAGCTTAATGGTGATGGCAGAGGCCTCGTCTTGGTTGGCATTGTAATAAGCATAGCCATGGCCATCTGGGTGTGGCGTGTAATAGGATTGAGAGTCTTTTGTTTTAATGACATCATTCATTGTGGTGATGCCGAGAGCTGCGAGTTGTTGCTTTTGTTGTTCAAAAATCTGAGCATAATAAGCCTTAAACTCATTGTAGAGTTTGTAAAAGCTTTTGCTGTAAACACGACGGGCTTTGTTGTTTAATGAAAAAAGCCATAAACCAGAGGCGTATTCTTTTTGATATTGATACATGCGGTCTTCACCATATGTCTTGGCGAGCCATTCAAAAAAGACACCACCATAAAGATAAGGCCCTAAGCCGCCGGGAAAATGTTTTGAGAGTCCTGCAATTTGATCAATGCGGGGAAAATCATTTTCATGATAAGAAGAACGCAATATCATCATGGAGTAGTCTGCTGTACCACGACCAAAACCATCGGCAAGACGCGTCTCTTCATAAACAGACATGCCTTCACGCATCCAGCCAGGAGTGGCGCCATTAGGCGCGACAACACGACCAAAGACCCATCGGAAGGGAGAGGCAAAGCGGTAGTGTTTGTCAATGTGAAGAATGTGAGAAAATTCGTGGTTAAAGAGAAGACGAAAATAATCTTTGTAGGAGTCAAGGCTGGAGTCGGCGTCTGGTGGCGAAATATAAAGTAAAATATAATTGTAAGGGAGTACAGTTGCCATGCCATTAGCTTCATCGCGCGTGTCTGTGAGAACGACATGCGTTCTGCCCCAGGGCTTCCAGCCCATGCGTGCTGTGAGATTAGTATAAGCCTCTTCAGAGATCGTTCTTATTTCATCAGCAATAGGCCCTATCCCTTGGGGAAAATGAATGTAGAAATGATCTGTTTTAAGGGTGTAGTATTTTAGATGACTTGGAAAAACACCAGCATGTGCCACGCTCGGAAAAAGAGTAATAATAAAAAAGAGAATAGTAAGCTTAATAATAAGCCGACGTAATGAGTCTGACATGACTTCCCCTATAAAAAATTAAGTGACAATATAAGTATTTTATTCATAGCGAAGGAAGGCATATATGTCTATAATTTAATTGATGAAATTTTGTTAATGAGTCATAGAAGAACCGTGTTTGTTATTGATGACCTCTTTTGCTAAAGCATGCGAAAATTTAGGGAGCTTATATGGAAGTGTACAACATTATCATCATTGGTTCAGGCCCCGCGGGTTATACAGCGGGTTTATACGCGGCGCGTGCCGGATTACAACCCGTATTGTTTGAGGGGTACATGGCAGGCGGCCAACTTATGATCACAACTGATATTGAAAACTTTCCAGGCTATCCTGACGGAATTGCTGGGCCTATTATGATGCAGGATTTAAAAAAACAGGCGGAACGTTTTGGCACACAGTGTTTATTGCAAGATGTTGACTCTGTGGATTTTAGTCAAAAACCCTTTAAGGTTGTCTCTAAAGACAGAGAATACTTTGCCAAAGCTGTTATTGTGGCAACAGGGGCAACAGCACGTTATTTGGGAATAGATTCCGAAAAGAAACTCATGGGAAAAGGTGTTTCTGCTTGTGCCACTTGCGATGGTGCATTCTTTAAAGGAGAAAAAATTGCGGTTGTCGGTGGTGGTGACACGGCTCTTGAGGAAGCTTTGTTTCTCACGCGTTTTGGAAAAACTGTTACGATTATTCATCGGCGAGATGCCTTGCGTGCTAGCAAATTTATGCAAGAGAGAGCGCAAAAGCATGAAAAAATTAATTTTATGTGGGACAGTGTTGTTGTTGATTGTGTGGGAGAAAAGGCCCTAGAATCCTTAAAAATACAAAATGTCAAGACAGGGGAAATAACAACCGAGCCTTTTGGTGCCTTGTTTGTTGCCATTGGACACCAACCCAACACGAGTCTATTTAAAGACAGCCTTGAACTTGATGAACAGGGTTATGTTGTGACAAAAAATAAGTCGAGCTACACAAATATCGAAGGTGTTTTTGCCTGTGGTGATGTGCAAGATAAAACGTATCGCCAGGCGATAACAGCAGCAGGATCTGGTTGTATGGCGGCTATTGATGCGGAAAGATGGTTGGAGGCGCGGGGGTTGTAAGGATTGGTTCGCTGGTTCGCGGGGTCGCAGGGTCGCGGGAGTAATGGGGGCTTGGGATTTTGGGAGAGGTTTACTGTTTTTGGCCCTAAGCCTTGAGCCTTACGCCCTGCGCCATAATTAGAGATAATTTTTTTTATTGGGAATCTTTTGTTAAAAAACAGGATCAAATTACTATTCCTTTGTTCGTTGTTCATCATTTTCATTCTTCCTGAGGTTTCGTTTTCTAAAATTTTAGAGCACACATCCTATGGACCTTTGTATACCAGGTCACAGAATCCTTTGTATTTGCAGTTTTTGGCTATGCCTATTGAATCGCCACAAACGCTCAAGAAAGGGCAAAAAGAAGCCATTGCCCACACAGCTTTTTCTAATATCTTTGAATATAGCCCACTAACAAATACATTACTTAATATTGATATGGAGGTTTGGCGGACAGCATTTAATTTCAAGTATGGCATTACAGATGAAATTGATGTGATGGTTGAAATGCCGTTTATTACTAATTCTGGGGGCTTTCTTGATGGCTTTGTTCAATGGTATCATAACCTATTTGGTTTGCCCAATGGTGGGCGCGAGCTCGTTTCAAATAATGACTATCATTATGAAATAACACAAAACGGAACGTCTCTTATCAATTATCCTAAAACAGTTTTTGGTTTTTCAGATATAACATTGCGGGTTAAATATTTATTTTCAGATAGAATAAGTTTGCCAATCAAGGTTGCTTGGACATGTTATTTTAAAATTCCTACAGGACGTTTTTCGCGGGGATTAAGCAGCGGGCAGGTTGATGCGGGCTTTTCTTTTTTAGCCGAAAAAAGGATAAAAAGGTTTCACTTTGTTACGCAACTAGGCCTTGTTGTTTTAGGCATGAGTGAGGATTTGGCCGCTATTCAAAAGCGGGGTCTGTTTGTTTTTGGTCAAAGTATTGAGTTTCAAATTTTGAACAATCTATCTGCAATCATTCAATTAACAGGCAATACAGCCGGGTTTAAGAATGTGGACGCAGGAGAACTCACAGGTACTGTGGCGGATCTTAATGTTGGCTTGGCAGGATCGTTTGATTTAAAAAAAGGTTGGTTTGATACGTTTTTTTACCAGTGGTCTTTTAGTGAAGATGTGTTGTCACGAGGTCCCAGTGTAGATTTTTCAGTTTTGTTTTTGGCGGGAGTACGTTATTAGGTTGTCGTTGATAGGTTGTGGGTTATCGTTTGTTTTTTATGATAACCGATAACCGATAAC